>CAMLFI010000301.1 GCA_946479225.1 uncultured Mucilaginibacter sp.
CGCAGGCTTCAAAAAACTTAGGCTTAAACGCGCATGTTACCTTTAGCGGTGCATTGCTTTGGCCAACTGTATACCCATGGCCGCAGCGCCCTGCAGGTTTGGTTGAGACAGGTTTTACCGAGTTGGCTAAGCGTTGGAAACCAATACTGGACGTATTTGATGAAAATGGCGTTGATGTTTGTTATGAAATTCACCCGGGTGAAGATCTACACGATGGTATAAGCTATGAGATGTTTTTAGAGAAGGTAAACAATCATAAACGTGCCTGTTTATTGTATGATCCATCGCACTTTGTACTGCAGTGCCTTAAATATCTTGATTTTATCGACATTTATCACGAGCGCATCAAAATGTTCCACGTTAAGGATGCAGAGTTTAATCCAACCGGTCGCCAGGGAGTATACGGCGGCTATCAAAACTGGGTTGAGCGCGCCGGCCGTTTCCGTTCGTTAGGTGATGGCCAGGTAGATTTTAAATCTATCTTTAGTAAAATGGCACAGTATAACTTTGAAGGATGGGCTGTAATGGAATGGGAATGTGCTATGAAACACCCCGAAGATGGTGCAAGAGAAGGCGCTATCTTTATTAAGGATCACATTATCCGCGTAACAGAAAAAGCATTTGACGACTTTGCAGGCACAGGGTCTGACGAAGAGTTTAACAAAAAGGTGCTGGGTATAAGCTAATACAACACTACATACGGCCTTGGCTTCAAAAACCAGGGCCGTATTTTTATATTGCAATTAATAAAATCCGATTATAAACCTAAAATTAAAAGAAGAATGCAAATCAATCGTTCACAATTATTTACGGCAAGTTGTCTTGCCTTAATGGTAACCGGCCTTTCCTTTGGTATAAGGGCGGGTACATTAGAAACTATGGGGGGTGAGTTTCACCTTGACAAGTCTCAACTCGCGTCCATTGCTTCTACAGCTTTCACAGCGTTTTCAGCAGTAATAGTACTAGGCGCTTTTATTGTAGACCTTATTGGCATGAAACGCCTGCTTGTTTTCGCTTTTTTGTTCCACATTGCAGGTATAGGCCTTACTATTTTTGCTAAAGATTTTACGCAGTTATATATTGGCACTTTACTGGTAGGTTTTGCAAACGGCACAATTGAAGCTGCATGTAATCCATTAGTTGCAGGTTTATTTACCGATAATAAAACAACAAAGCTTAACCATTTCCACCTGTGGTTTCCGAGTGGTATCGTGATAGGTACGCTGATTGTGGTATTACTTAATAAAATTGGCGTTAACAGCTGGGAAGTACAAGTTGGCACTATGCTAATACCTACTGTTATATACGGGTTTCTGTTTTCAAAACTCGACTTTCCTGTTACTGAGCGCGTGGCATCGGGAGTTAGCTATTCAGGAATGTTTAAAGCCGTTCTTAACCCGCTATTTATTTTTATGATAATTTGCATGGTTGGTACCGCAACAACCGAGTTGTTTACCGGTACATTTATCGATGTACTGTTAAGAAACGTTTCAGACAACGCTTTACTATTGTTAACTCTGGAAACAGGTGTGATGATACTTGGAAGGGCTTTTGCCAAGCCAATACTTAAAAAGGTTAGTCCTGAATTATTATTACTGACGTCTGCAATATTAGCTGCTTTAGGATTGTACATGTTTACTACGGTAAGCGGTCCGATGTTGTACTTTGCCGCGGTGATATTTGGCATGGGTGTAACCTTTTTCTGGCCTACTATGCTTGGTTTTGTGAATACGCATATTCCGGAAACCGGTGCTTTAGGCTTAAACCTTATGGGTGGCGCAGGCATGTTTTCAGTAGGTATATTCATGTTATTTATGGGCAGTTACTATGATAAAGTTCAGAAAAGTGCCGGTGATGATCCGCTTGCTGCGGGACAAGCCGTATTAAACGCTACGCTAATAATACCAATTGTATTAATAGTTGCATTTACCGGCTTGTTATTTTACATGAAAGGTCGTAGCAAAAAAACAGCCGCAGCTGTTCAGGTGTAAGTCACTTATAACACACTACATACAAATAGCGATGGGTTTAAAACCCATCGCTATTTTTGTTTAAGGCGTTTCACCGTGAAACGCAAAACGTCTTATTTGCAATACATTGATTATAAGCAAATTAACAGATTTTTACAGCTAATCTTACTGACTTATAAGTAGTTTCATTTTGTTTCACACCGAACCGCTAACCGGTTGATAACAAGAACTATAGCAAAAAGAAGCGTTTCATGCGTTTCACTATGTTTCATATTTTTGTGAAACGGTGCGTGGTGAAACAAGTGAAAAATTTACCTGCCGACAGCTAACAAATCTGTTTATATTTAACCCGATTTGAGCAAATACATTTTATTTATTGATACCGAAGCATCGGGCCTGCCAGGCAACTGGACCCTACCGTACAGTGCAGATGCTAACTGGCCGCATATAGTGCAGGTAGCATGGCTGATATATGATGAGCAGCGCAAGTTGGTTAAAGAGCAAAACCATTATATAAATGCCGAAGGCGTTACCATTACCCAATCGGCAATGGATACACATGGCATTACCCCTGACTTTCTGGCCTCAAATGGTAAGCCCCCCAGCGAGATAATGGAAATGCTGGCCAATGACCTGGTAGAATATGAGCCGACCATTGTAGGGCACTTTATGCAATTGGATTACTACCTCCTCGGTGCTGCCTTTCATCGCACAGGCGTGTACAACCCCTTGGGCAATTTGCCTGTTTTTTGCACCATGGTTGCCACCACACAATTGCTCCGCAGCCCATCTACCCGGCAATTGCGCCTCGGCGATCTGTATTACATGCTGTTTAAAATAGATCTGCAACACCAGCATGATGCCCTGCACGATGCACGGGCAACAGCTGAATCTTTCTTTGAACTGCGCGACCGCGGCGAAATATCCGAAGCAAGCATCATACAACAAAATACAGACTTTGAGTTGCAGCGCGTGCCCAAGAAAAAGCCGACTGGCTGTTTTTTACCCACGCTAATTGTTATATTGTTATTGCTATTCACCATCTACAGCATATGAATAACAAACTGGAATTTCTGAAAACTGTTACCCCCTTCAATACACTTCCGGAAGATGTATTGGTAGGTGTAGCTAAAGAATTAAAAGAGGTTAGCTATAAAAACGATACGACCATCTACCAACAGGATGTAACGATGATGAAGGGCGTTGACATTATTGTTGAAGGCAGCTATGAATCATTCTTTTATGATAGCACAGGCAACAAGCGCCTGGTAGAAACACACGAACCCGGCTTTTGCTATGGCGGTGTGTCGGTGTTGCTTAACCGTCGCCGATCGCTGCGCACTGTCATCGCCAAAAAAGGGACGACGGTTTACTTTTTGCACAGAAAGGAGTTCCGTGTGCTTTGTAAAGCTTACGAGGATTTCTTCCTACATTTTACGGCCGAGTTTGGCAAGCGTATGCAGAATGAGGAGTTTGTTCATTTCTTTAAGCAGCCGGCCTCATTTACCGAAAGCTATATTGCGGCGGAGCAAATGTACTCGCGCCGCATAGATAGTGTTGAGTACAGGGCCGTAGTATCCTGCTCTCAACAAACACCCATATTTAAAGCCGCGCAGCTAATGGCTGCCCAAAAAACCAGCTGTCTTTTCATATTGAACGATGCCCAAAAGATAATTGGCTATGTAACCGATATTACACTCCGCGACAAGGTAATAGCACAACAACATAACACAACTGAGGCAGTGCAAACGGTAATGGCTACTCCTATCATCAGCATAAGCGCCGATGCATTTGTGTATGAGGCCTTGCTGAAGATGTTCCAAACCAAGATCCGTTATATCCTGATAGAAAAAGAAGGGCAGCATGTAGGTTTTATCAGCCGTAATAAACTATTGAGCGAACAGGCGCAATCGCCGCTGGTATTTATCCAATCGGTTAAGCTGGCGGTTTCTACTGAAGAGTTAAAGCGTAAGTGGCAGGGCGTCCCGCAGTTTGTAACCCAGTTATTGGGTCGCGGCGTTAATGCTGAAATTGTTAATCAAATAATCACAACCGTTGCCGATACCATTGCCCAAAAAGTGATAGAAAACGTAATTGCCGAAGTTGGCGAGCCGCCTGCTAAATTTGTATTTATGGTGCTGGGTAGCGAGGGCCGTAAAGAGCAAACCTTTAAAACGGATCAGGATAATGCCATTATTTATGAAGATAAAGCAAACGAACACCGCGAAGAGGTAAGAGCTTACTTTTTAGATATGGCAACACGGGTATCCCGCGATCTTGACTATATCGGCTTTGTAT
>CAMLFI010000302.1 GCA_946479225.1 uncultured Mucilaginibacter sp.
GAAGCCATGCGTTTACTTTTTCCTGTATTTGCGGATCTAATTCGGGCATGTGCGTTAATATTTTCAGTAGTGGATATTATAAACCCAAATATGATAAAAATGTGTGGAAATGGTTAAAGAATAAGCCACAGCTTGAAAATTTCATTAGAAATTAACACAAGTGTCATAGAATAGCTTGCCGGGGTGGCTTATCCATGCAAATACGTATCTTTGGCGCACAATGCAACTAACTAATACCACACCCGCTATTTGGGAAAAAGGCTACAACAATTACGGACCGTGGCTGCGCGAAAAATACAATGGCGCCCGTGTGTTCAAGGTAATTGTTGATGGCGGCTTTACCTGTCCCAACCGCGATGGCTCAAAGGGTTATGGCGGCTGTACTTATTGCAATGTAGATTCGTTCACGCCGTCGGTTAGCCGTAATGCGCCAACAGTGCGCCAACAGGTAATTGAAGGCATGGAACGCGCCCGTAAAGGCAATCGGGCAGATAAATTCATTATCTACTTTCAACCTAATACCAATACATACGCTCCCACGCATTACTTAAAAATGATGTATGACGAAGCGCTTAGCTATGGCACCGAAGATATTGTAGGATTAAGTGTTGGCACCCGCCCTGATTGTATTGATGCCGAGAAGATAGCCCTGTTAGAAAGCTATACCGATAGGTTTGATGTAGATTTGGAGATGGGCATGGAATCTATTTATAATGATACCCTCAACCAGATCAATCGCGGCTGCAATCATGATGATCTGATAAAAGCATTGAAACTGGTTGAGAACAGCAAGCTTGACATCTGTGTGCATACCATTTTTGGCTTCCCCTGGGAGACCAAAGAAATGATGCTTAAATACGCCGATGAGATAAACCGCCATCCGCAGATAAAATTTGTAAAGTTCCATCACCTGCATATTGTTGAAGGATCGGTCATGGGCGTAAAATACAAACGCGAGCCCTTTAAGCTTTTTGAGCTGAATGAGTACGCCGACTTTCTATGCGACCTACTGCCGCTGGTTAGGCCCGATGTAGTGATACAACGCCTCTTCGGCCTCAGCGACCGTGAACTTCTAATCGCGCCCAACTGGGGCCTAAAAAAATCAGAGATACAATACCGCATAGACCAACGGATATTGGAGCGCGGTGTGGTACAGGGAAGTGCTTTTTAGTTGCAGTAATAAGTTGCAATAGCAGTATATAGAATAGTTTATCGGCGGCCTTAAATACTGCCACTCTAACCTGCTACCGCCACTCCACAGGCTAACGGCATCCATTTTGCAGTTAAACAGGCAAACAATTACTTTTAAGAACTTAAATATTTGATCTGTTGCCACCAAAAACGCTTCAAAACTACATTCCGGCGCTAACAGGCGTTCGTGCGCTGGCTGCTTATCTGGTTTTTATATCGCACTACTACTACGTTTTTGATGACGTTTTTCCCCACATTGTGCAACGTTTTTTGGGTGAGTTCCATATCGGCGTGTCAGTATTCTTTGTATTATCCGGTTTTCTGATAACATTCAGGTATTATAATAAATTCCATTTAACGGCAGATTGGTTTAGGCAATACCTTAAAAACCGGGTAGCGCGTATCTATCCAATGTATGCACTACTTACTATCTGCGCCTTTATATATTACTTTATAACCAAAGATCCCGCAATTACCAAAGGTCATGAAAATCCTGTTTTGTTGTTGATCATGAACATCACCTTTCTGAGAGGGTTTTTCTTTCAGTTTTGGGATACAGGCATAGCACAGGGCTGGTCGTTAACGGTTGAGGAGTGCTTCTATTTTTCGGCACCAGTAATATTCCTTGTCGCAAAGAGGTACAACAAATTTTATTTGCAGCCCATCATTTTAACTGCCTTTGCTATTATAATGGTGCTCATATTTAGTCATGTTAACTGGCATGGCTTCTTTGGTAACCTTCCCTTTGTAATGTTATTCACCTTTTTCGGTCGGTGTTTTGAGTTCTTTGTGGGTGTTCAGCTTGCACGCATTGTGCTTAATAATGGCTTTGAACGCACCAACAAAATAGCTTATACTTATATAGGCTTTTTATTAATGATGCTATGCGTTTTGGCAATGGCACTTCAACCTGTGCCGGCTGGATGGGCAGCCGGGGTAGAAAGCCCTACCGGTATAATAATAAACAACTACTTTTTATGCTTGGCGGTAGCGCTGTTCTTTTACGGTATACTTACCGAAAACACCCTGTTTAAAAAAATACTTGCCCTGCCGTTTGTTGAGCTGTTGGGTAAAAGTTCGTATATATTCTACCTGATACATTTGGGCTGGATGTACACTTTGATGCATGGCTATTTTGATACTTTAAACGATTATGCCTTTGAGTTATATGACAAATGGGGGGTTGACTGGCGTTCGCCGTTTGAGTTTGATACGCTTAACCTGTTGTACGCTTTCATTATTTTAAATGCGATATCAATATTGCTGTTCACTAAAATAGAAGAGCCGCTGAATCATTACATCAGAAGATCGAACTTTCTAATAAAGAACAAGCCTCGAAATCCGGAAAATGAGTCGGCTAATATCAGTTAAACCCTATAAAAGGAATCAAGGTTGATAAAGATGAAAATTTGTGTTAAATTATCAGGATTAACCCGCCAAGTGGTTTGTCTTCCGGGAAATCGGGAGATTTATGTAACGAGAATTAATTTTTGCACGCGCACCATAATATGATCAGATATAAATATTTGTTGTTGCTTGTTACAGGCAGCTTATTTTTAGGTTGTTTTGGTGCCTCCGCCCAAGATGATCAGGGAGAGGTTTCCACTGTTCTTTCAACGCCAAGCAAAGACGCGATTTTTAGCAGTAAAGCACTTTATAAGTTTGATGTAAAGAACACTTATAACCTACCGCAAGAGGGGACTATCTCTTATCTTGTAACTACCGAAAACGGCGACTCTGTAAAAAACGAAGTTAGAAAAGTAATTATCCGCAAAAAGAGTTCAGCCAGTTATGACTTTGCTATTGACGGCCTTAAACCCGGCTTTTATAAAGTGAGGTTTATGATCAATGTATCGTATTACGATGATACCACCCGAAAAGCATTTGGCATTAAACCTGAAGAAGTAAAGTCTAGTCATCCAAAGCCCGTTGATTTTGAGGCATTTTGGAACAAGACGAAAGCTGAATTAGCTGCAATACCTCCTGATTTTAAGTTTATATCGTTGCCCGATTCCACAAAGGATGGACGTGCCATGTACCGCTTTGAAATGCGATCGTTAGATAATGTGCTTGTTGGGGGATACCTTACCATGCCGGTTACCAAAAAGAAAAGAAAGTTTGCCGTGTCACTTCTTTTACCCGGCTACCAGGTTGCCGCTAAGCCCATAATGGGAGATGAGCCGGACTTTGCCATTATTACGCTTGATATACGTGGGCAGGGATTGTTTCGCGGTGTGATAAATACCCGTTATGACGATTATATATCCTACCATATAGAGAATAAGGAAAAGTATGTAATGCGAGGTGCAATAATGGACTGTTTACGCGCCGTAGAGTTCATTTTTTCGCGCCCTGAGCTTGATCATAACAAGATCATCGTATCCGGAGGTAGTTTGGGGGGATATTTAGCAATCGCAACAGCAGCGCTTGATAGCCGCGTTAAACTTTGCTCTGCACAAAATCCTGTTATGAGCGACGTCCAAAATCTGGAAGGAAAGGTAGAATGGCCGCTTAAAGATATTAAGCAATATATTAAGACACAGCCCGGCCTTAACATGCAAAAGGTGATGAATAATCTTGACTATTATGATACCAAAAACTTTGCATCGATGCTAAAGGTGTCCACACTTTTGGGCATGGGCTTGCTCGATCATTTGGTTCCGCCCTCAAATGCCTATGCGGTTTACAACAATATAAATTACAAAAAACACATTTTTATATTTAAGGACCTTGGCCACGAAGTGGGCAAAACTTATGTGGATTATCAAAGCAGGTGGTTACATGATACGTTCGGACTTTTTTAAGATCACTTGAAATGAAAAAAAGCTTAGTGAATATTTTACTCGGAAGCCTGTTGTTACTTTGCAGTTCGACCGTTTTGGCAGGTGGTTTCCCGGTTCGGCCGCGTAGCGTGTCGATGACAGCTTCGGTAAATTACTTCTTTGCCAACAAGGGCTGGGATACATTGCGTATTCTTAAGCCATTCTCCAACAATGGTCACTACAATTCAACTACATATTCTATTAACACCGAATACGGTATATCGCGACGATTCACATTGGTTGGTACTTTACC
>CAMLFI010000303.1 GCA_946479225.1 uncultured Mucilaginibacter sp.
AACTGATTGGGCATACATCAGATGGATCACCAAAACGTATTTACGCCGCGCAGTTTGATATAGACATGGCCAAGTGCATGTATTGTGGCTTGTGTACTATAGTTTGCCCAACAGAGTGTATTATAATGACCGATCAGTACGACAAGAGCGTATTTGAATTGAAGGACCTTAACTACGAGTTCGCTAACATGTCGCCTGAGGAGATCGCCGAGAAAAAGACTTTGCTGGAAAACCAATTGGCAGAGAAGCAAGCTGCTAAACTGGCTGCCATGAATAAACAGGAGGGCGGCGCATGAGTTTAGCCCAGGTGCTTTTTTATGCGATGGCCTTTATTGCGGTGGCATCGGCTTTATACGTGGCTGCTACCAAAAATTTAGTACGGGGCATATTTATGTTCTTTGTAACGCTGTTTGCGCTGGCCGGTTTATATGTGTTGGCTTTGGCCGATTTTGTAGCCGTTACGCAAATTGTGATTTATGTAGGCGGCATTTTAGTGCTGATATTGTTCGCGTTTATGCTATCCGGTAAAGAAACCTTAAACAACCTTGGCGAGCAAAAAGATAAACTGATAAACAGCGGCAAAATACCGGGTATAATACTGGCTGTTTTGTTCTTTGTAGTAATGGTAGCGATGATATTAAAAATAGATGCCGATAACCTGGGTTGGATAAAACAAGCGGTAGCCACCAATAATGTTATTAAGCCAACGGATAATGGTCTCAGCAACATTGGCATCAACTTAATGACCACCTATTTGCTGCCTTTTGAGGCCATATCTATTTCACTGATGATGGCACTTATAGGCGCGGCGCATATATCAAGAAAGGGGTCGGACGCATGATATCATTAAACGATTTCCTGATAGTAGGTGCTGCTTTATTTTGCATTGGCTTGTACATGCTATTAACCAAACGCAACGCTATTCAATTATTAATAGGCATTGAGCTGATGCTTAACGCGGGTATTTTAAACCTGGTAGCATTTGGCAAGTTTGATAAGCTCAACAACGGCGGACAGATCTTCGCACTATTTGCCATTGTGTTGGCAGCAGCTACAACGGCAGTGGCTTTAGCTATTATATTAACTGTTTATAGAAAATATAAAACCATTGATCCGGGCAGGGTTAATAGTTTGAAAGATTAAATAATTGGGCACCTTTCAACCATATCAGCAAACCTTAATTATACTACTAGCATTAGCGGCTGTGTTGTTGCCTTTGCTTGCTTTTGTAATTAATGCTTGTTTGCCCGGCAAGAAAAATAAAGTGGCGGGCTGGGTATCAACATTGGCTATTTTGTTAAGCTTTGTTAGCGCCATTATAATCTTTACCAAACTGTGGAACCAGCCTCAATTGCATTGGCAGTTTAAATGGTTCACCATTGGTGCTACCAATTTATATGCCGGCATGTGGCTCAATAACCACTCGGTAATTATGCTGTTGCTGGTGCCGGCTATTGCCTTGCCGGTACATATTTACTCCACTGCTTACATGAAGCATGATGAGCGGTATAAACGTTATTTTACCTATTTAAGCCTGTTCTGCTTTAGTATGCTGGCATTGGTTGTGGCAGACAGCATGATAACCTTCTACGTATTCTGGGAACTTGTGGGCTTTTCATCGTATCTGCTTATCGGTTTTTGGTTTACACGCGAGAAAGCGGTCAGCGCCAATAAAAAAGCCTTTATTGTTAACCGCATTGGTGATGTAGGTTTGCTGATAGCTATAATGATCATTTTTGTCCAGTCGGGCAGTTTTGATCTTAACCAATTATTTGGCAACGCCGGTTTAATAGCACAATCCCAAACTGTAAACGGCCTATGGGTAGGAGCAAGTGCAACATTGCCTGTATTTTGGCAGTATGTAGCCTGTGGCGGTGTCTTCTTAGCCGTAGCTGCAAAAACGGCGCAGTTCCCACTACATACCTGGCTGCCCGATGCGATGGAGGGGCCAACATCTGTTTCGGCCTTGATCCACGCGGCAACAATGGTTGCGGCAGGAGTTTTCCTGTTAGGTAGGCTGTATCCTTTGTTCACACCAACAGAGTTAGATGTTTTGGCTGCGATAGGTTGCTTTACCGCGTTTATGGCCGCTACCATCGCCCTAACACAAAACGACCTGAAACGTATACTGGCTTATTCAACTATATCACAACTGGGCTTTATGGTGATGGGTATGGGCATAGGAGCATACGCATCTTCGCTTTTCCACCTGGTTACACATGCTTTCTTTAAGTGCCTGCTGTTTTTAGTTACGGGGATTGTTATTCATCAAATGGCGCATATTAAAGAAGATAACGACCTCGATATAGATCCGCAAAGCATCCTTAACATGGGTGGCCTGCGTAAAAAGTTGCCATTCACTTTCATGACTGCCCTAATTGGTGCTGCGGCATTAATAGGCCTACCTCTTACTTCCGGTTTCCTTTCAAAAGATGGTATTCTGATACAGTCGGTTGATTGGGCCGAGCAGCGCAGCTTTTGGCATATGCTCGTACCCATTGGCGCGATATTAACCACCGGCTTAACGGCATTTTATGTAACCAGGCTTATTGTTAAAGTATTTTTCGGGAAGTTTAAATTGGAACAATTTCATCCTCACATTAAATATCACATCAGCGATGGCGGTTGGCAATATACAGTGCCGTTATTTATGTTGGCAGTTTGTAGCTTGTTTCCGATATTCTCTTTTAATCCCATTGCGTACGAGGACGCCTGGGTGTTCAATGGTTTCTCTACCGAGACCGGTTTGGATAGGGTTAATATTTTTCATACGATCATTCCCGTAGGCGTTAATATTTTAAGCGTGTTTGTAATTTATTTTGCCTATTCGGTTTATGTAAAGCGTAATTCGTGGTCGGCCCCGCAAAACTCGTTTTTATATAAGTTAAGTTACAACCAATGGTACTTTGATGCCTTTTATAACAAGGTTATTGTTGGTGGCGTGTTAATTGTAAGTCGCGCATCGTCCTGGTTTGACAGAAATATAATTGATGGATTTATACATCTCTTGTCAGATCTGGTCATCGGTTTCTCAAAAATTGCAGCCTGGTTTGATTACTATGTTATTGATGGCGTATCGCGCCTGCTCACCTTTATTGTACGGATAACGAGTAACTTTATACGTTACTTTCAAAGCGGTAAAATACAGTACTACCTTTTTAGCATGATGGCGGTTGTGTTGGTGCTGTTTATTTATTTATTATTGGATATTTAAAAATGAATATACTAACCCTATTAATTTTTATCCCTCTGCTATTCGGCGTTGTTATAGCCGCTATCCCGTCAGACTGGCGGCGCAGCTTCAGGTATATCACGCTATTGGCAACGCTAGTTCAATTGGCTATCAGCATTTATATCTATTTTAACTTTAAAACCGGTCATGATTTTGCAGGGGTTGCTAACGAGGCGCAGTACCAGTTTGTACAAAAACTGCCCTGGATAAACCTTAACCTGGGTTCGTTGGGCGTAATGCAGATAGATTACTTTGTAGGGATAGATGGCATTTCGCTGCCCATGCTGGTGATGACATCGCTGGTGTTGGTTATAGCCGCTTTAGCTTCCTGGGAAATAAAAAGCAATATCAAAGGTTTTTTTATTCTGTTTCTGATATTGGATATGGCAGTCATCGGCGTATTCTGTGCGCTGGATTTCTTCCTGTTCTACATTTTTTATGAGCTGATGCTGCTGCCGCTTTATTTCCTGATAGGGATGTGGGGTGGTGTGCGCCGCGAATATGCTGCTATAAAATTCTTCCTTTACACTTTGTTCGGTTCAGTATTTATGCTGCTCGTAATGATAGGGCTTTATTTGTCGGTTACCGACCCTGCTACAGGTAACCATACCTTCAACATGGTGCAGATGATGAATCCCGGCAACTACAACCCCGGTTCCATATTTTCTGTGATGACGCAGCAAACGCTGTTCGGTATTCCGGCGAGAGTAATTGGTTTTATTGTGCTGTTTGTTGCCTTTGCTATCAAGGTACCGGTGGTGCCTTTGCACACCTGGCTACCCGATGCTCACGTAGAAGCGCCTACGCCTGTATCTATTATACTTGCTGCGATCCTCCTAAAAATAGGCGGCTACGGTATTATAAGGTTCTGCTTGGGCATATTCCCTGATGTTGCCGTTTCCGGCGCGTTCTGGTTAGGACTGTTGGGCGTTATCTCCATATTATACGGAGCGTTTAACGCTCTGGCGCAGCGTGATCTTAAAAAAGTGGTGGCCTATTCCTCCGTATCACAAATGGGATTTGTTTTGT
>CAMLFI010000304.1 GCA_946479225.1 uncultured Mucilaginibacter sp.
ATATGAAGAAGTTTAATGATATGGGTGGCGATGGTATGTCAATGGACGAAAAAGGGAATGTTTACATAAGCAACGGTTTAGGCATAACCGCTTTTGACCCGACCGGAGCCCAGGTATTAAGGATTCCTATTAAAGGTGGTGCTACCAATAACGTTTTTGGCGGAAAGGATAACAACACATTATTTATAACCGGCCCTTCGGATAAATTAACATCCGTAAAAATGAATGTTAAGGGTGTAGAGAAATTTTAATAAACCCGATTATATTTATGTTAAGCCTTCCCGATTCGTCGGGGGGCTTTTCTTTTTTCTTTTCCTATTTCTTATCCGGCAAATAATCGTTGGGTAAAAATTTGGCTATGCTCGGGTCGGCCCAGGCACCGTCAAAAAACAAGGCTCCTTTAGTTATCTGCATACCGTCGCCGTTGAATTTAAGTGGATCGTTAATGTCTTTATTTTTTATGATGGCCACCTGGTAATCGCGCGCCTCACGTGTACGCAGAAAGGTTTCGCCGTTATAGTTTACCCTTCTGTTTCGGCAAATAACATATAAGTAATCGTCAAAAACCAGGTCTGTAAGGCCCTGCTCTTTTGATGGTTTTGTTATGTCGCTTGTGGTTAATACGCTGCCTACAACGCGTTCTATCTTTTTCGGTAAATTAAATTTCGCTGACAGGTCGGCAAACGAATCGCGCACGGCCTTGTCAAACTTAAAAGTTCTGAAGTGCGCGTTTTTTGCAGCTAGTGTACTGTCAGATGGTCGGTCGGGGTTATCATATTTAATATATCTCCTTACAATAAAACCTTTCTCCGTTAATCTGTTATGTGCCAGCGCGTTTAAAAAGCCCTTAAACGATGATTCAAAAACTTCATTTCTCACTTTGGCCCAATTCTTTTTATTCCTTTCCGTCCCTTTAAGGTCTTCAAAAAGCGCTGTGCCGTTGTAATGAAAAGTTGCTGCCTTCAAATCAACCGTATAATCATTTATCAGAAATTTTATTTTGTAGCCTAAAGCCGCATTTTCTATCACCAGAAAATCTTTTGTGCTTGCCTTTAATACCTGGTCTTCAAACCTCAATCTTAAAGCATCC
This sequence comes from uncultured Mucilaginibacter sp., assembly GCA_946479225.1. Next base: position 1,091 of record CAMLFI010000304.1, read on the forward strand.
TCGTTAATAATTTTGCATAGCCCGGAATATTCTGAGTAACCTATAAAATGACGTTTAAACATGGCCAGCAATCGCGGGCGATCAGTAGTAGATTTAATATTTACCTCCGGCAGTTCTATTATTTGTGGTTTAAGAGAAATATCAACCGTTTGGTCTTTTGTTAGCGTAACCGGCACCTGCGCGGGAATATGGCCCAAGTAGGATGTAACTATTGTATACGATCCGGCATTAAGATTAGGGAAAACGTAATGGCCGTTATCATCAGCTATAGTGGATAGTGATGTGTTGCCGATATAGACATTAACCTTTGGCACAGGTTTACCTGTTTCGTCTGTAATGCTACCTGATATTTTTAAGGATTGTGCCAACGAAGCTTGTACAAAAACTAAGCTTAGCAACAGCACAGTCAAGAAGAAAAGTTTTTTACGTGCTTCCATAGTATCACGTTAAGTTTTAGGTTTTAATGCGGCGTTGCATATTTAACCATAAAGCTAGGTAATAACTAAATACGCTATTGTAACAATATAAGCTAAGCAATGGGGCAGCTGGCAGAGTTGCCGGGCATAAAAAAACAGCGATGAGTTTCAAACCCATCGCTGTTTTGACTGTGCTAAACCTCCCGCCTTAACCTTGCTACCGGGATATTCATTTGTTCACGGTATTTGGCAACGGTACGGCGGGCTATGTTGTAGCCTGCGTCTTTTAAAATATCTGTCAGTTTTTCGTCGGCAAGCGGGTGGCGCTTATCTTCTTTGCCTATGTGTTCTTCCAATATTTTCTTAACTTCTTTGTTTGATACCTCTTCACCGCTTTCGGTTTGGATGGCTTCAGAGAAGAAAGATTTTAATAGAAATGTGCCGTGTTCCGTTTGTACATATTTAGAGTTGGCCACGCGCGATACCGTTGATATATCCATTCCTATACGGTCGGCTATATCTTTCAATATCATGGGCTTTAAATTCTTATCGTCGCCGGTAAGAAAAAACTCGTATTGGTACTGCATTATGGCATTCATGGTTTTAAGCAGCGTTTGCTGGCGCTGTTTAATGGCATCAATAAACCATTTGGCCGAATCCAGCTTTTGCTTTACAAACTGAACAGCCTCTTTTAGTTTTTTATCCTTTTGCGATGCTTTATCATAATGCTGAAACATCTCCTGGTAAGAGCGGCTTACGCGCAGTTCCGGCGCGTTTTTGGCATTTAAGGTCAGTATCAGTGTGCCATCACTATTTCTTATGTGAAAGTCCGGAATAACCTGCATTTGCTTGTTACTCACTTCGTTCGAGTCGCCCGGTTTTGGGTTAAGTTTCAATATTTCATTGATCACGGCACGCAGTTCCTGCGAGTTCATGTTCAGTGAGCGTTCTAATTTATCGTAATGTTTGCGGGTAAACTCATCCAGGTAGTCTTCCACAACTATAATGGCCTTTTTAATGATAAGATCATTCGGGTCCTTTTTGCGTAGCTGTATCAACAGGCATTCCTGCAAACTGCGTGCGCCAACACCGGCTGGGTCAAAACCCTGTATCACCTTCAGCATATCCTCCACTTCTTCATCCTCGGCCATCACGTTTTGCGAAAAGGCAAGATCATCAGTAAGCGAAGTTATTGGGCGGCGCAGGTAGCCGTCATCATCTAAACTGCCTATTATTTGTTTACCGATGACAAAGTCTTTGTCTGATAGTGGAAGCATATCCAGCTGTGCCTGTAAGCTTTCAAAAAACGAATTTTGAACAGCCAAAGGCATTTCCTTGCGTTCCTCTTCATCGTCGCCATTTTGGTCATAGCGCGATCCGTATTCGTTTACATTATCTTCCTGCAGGTAATCATCAATATTAAACTCGTCCATTTCCCCATGCTCTTCGTCGGCTTTGAAGTTGTCTTCGTCAGGATCGCGGTCGGGATATTGTTCTTCGGGTTCGTTTAAGTTGGTAAGGCTCAGATCCTCCAAAGCGGGATTTTCTTCCAGTTCCTCTTTTATACGCGTATCTAACGATACGGTAGGCACCTGCAGCAATTTTATAAATTGTATTTGCTGCGGCGAGAGTTTCTGTAATAATTTCTGTTGAAGGTTCTGTTTAAGCATAAAATAGATTAGGGCAAATCTACATCAATTACCATTAAATTTGAAAACTTAGTTACTATGGTTACATTTATCCTAATAAATACCAAATCGGTTGATTTGTTTTTGGTGTAGCGAATAATTTGCTAACACTTTTTTGTAAACCTTAATTTTATATGCTATGCCTATTGTAAAAGAATTTAAAGAATTTGCCATGCGCGGCAATGTAGTTGATTTGGCTGTTGCCGTTGTAATTGGCGGCGCTTTTGGTAAAATTGTTAGTTCGCTGGTTGATGATATTATAACGCCGGCGATATTAACACCGGCTCTTAATGCGGCCCATTTAACCAACCTGGCCGAACTGGTAATACCCGGTACGGCAATTAAATATGGCAATTTTCTATCGCAGGTAATTTCTTTCATAATTGTGGCTATTGCTTTATTTCTGATTGTTAAAGGCATTAACTCCATGAAAAAGAAAGAGGAAGCTGCTCCATCTGCACCTCCGATACCAACAAAAGAGGAAGTTTTACTTACAGAGATAAGGGATATTTTGGCTAAGAAAAGCGTTTAGGTTCATAGATCATGGATCATAGTTCATGGGTGATAGTGCTAGATTTTTTGGCCTATACCATCTTTACCATGATCTATGAACCATAAACCATGAACTATTTTGACAAAGTCAAAATATGTATTTGAAAAGTTTAAAAATAAACCTACATTTGCGCTCTTGTTTTTAAAAACAAAAAGAATAAAAAGTCATGAAAAGAACGTTCCAGCCTTCTCAAAGGAAAAGAAGAAATAAACACGGTTTCCGTGAGCGCATGTCAACTGCTAACGGTAGAAGAATATTGGCAGCCAGAAGAGCAAAAGGCAGAAAAAGATTAAGTGTATCTGACGAGCGTCGTCATAAAGCATAAACCCTCCGGTTGCTTCTTATCAGCATATAGAGGCCTGAACCGGTTATTTTAAACAATTTCGGTTCAGTACAACAAAATGCAAACCTTTAAAAAGGAAGAACGGTTATGTAATAAAAGGCTTATTGATGAGCTTTTTCATAACGGTTCTTCCTTTTTATGTTATCCCTTTAAAGCTTCGTGGTTAGTGG
>CAMLFI010000305.1 GCA_946479225.1 uncultured Mucilaginibacter sp.
TGTATTTATAAAACAGGCAGCGTGTACGGCATTGCCATAGCTACCTTCTTCCCTATTTTAACGGGTACCATTATCGGTTACTGGGCACTTAACAGATATAGTAAGTTTACCTATTGGAGCATATTTAAAACAGGTTTTGATGAGATAAAGGTTTTTGTGAATGGACACTTGAAAAAGAGGTCTGCAAGTGCGTAATTTTTTGAGATGAAGAAATTTAACCTTATCATCTTTTTTATATTTTTCTTTTACGCAAATACTTTCGCACAAAAAAAAGACACCTGGGTTTCTTTTTACAATAAGGACACAACCTTAGTAGGATTCAAGGATCAAAATGGGAAAGTTAAAATACCACCCAAGTTTTCAACATTTGGCGTATCAAGTAAATTTGACGACATAATTGCTGTATCAGAGCCAAGAAAACCCAAGAACACTAACTATTACTTGACAAAGAGTGGCAAAGCGGTGGGACGTGATAGTATTTATTATTTTGACAATACAGCTGATTGTGAATGCGAAGGATTTATACGATTTGAAGATTGGAAAACTGAAATGAAGGGAATGTTTAATAGTGATGGTGCTATTACTATACCAGCGGTTTACAATTATCTGGGGCCTGTTAGAAATGGTTTTATTGTAGCTTTAAAGGGTGCAACCTATGTAAAAAGAACAGATGAAAATGACGAGCACTTTAATCCTTGGATAGGCGGCAAAGAAGTTTTGATAGACACGCATAATAAACTACGTGTCAGCAACTTTGCGTTTGATGATGATATCGACTTTTACTCTCTCATTATTTCTGATAAGCCAAACAAAAGTCCGATCAGAAAAAATTTCAAATCAACCGACGGCAAATATTATTCATTTATAAGTTTTGAAAAGCAATTCAGAGACTGGTTAAAAAATAAACTCATAAACAACATCACTATAGAAAACTTGCTTAATTGTTCATACAGTCACATAGAGGTATCAACCAGCAGCAATAGTTATACGCAATCAAAAGAAAAGTACATTACCGCAAACCTCCCGCTTTTAAAAACAAAACTATCTCAAATTAGAGTGCCCACAACTAAGTACTATATCTCTAAGGGAGGGCTTAATCCATATTCATTTGACCCAAAAAAGTTTGCTAGTTATTTCGATAATTGCGGCACGGCCAAAGATTGGCTTTACCCTGTGATGGATGTTGTCATTACGCGTAAAATTAAAGAGGATAGCGTCCAGGATGGTTTTGAATTTTTACGTACTCCTACCGGCTATAAACTCATAAGCGTTAATATTCGATAAACAGACCCTTACCGTTAAATTCTCCGCTGGCAAATAAAATTCAAAATTTACATCGTTTGCGCAAAACGAATATTATTATGATATTTAAAAAGTAATCCTAACCAATTATATTATAATGAAATACACGAATAAAATGGATGTACGCGCAGCCAGCATGGGTTTCGCGAGATTAGCCTTTGTGACCCTGCTATGTTTAGGCGCTTCTTTAAGTGCTTCGGCCCAGGCAATGGGCGGTGCGCAAACGCTGTTTATATCAAACGCGGTGAGCAAAGACAACATGGTTACACTTAGATTCATTGCACCGAAAGCAAATGATGTTAAGATTGTCACCCAAATGACCAAAGCTCCGCAGCAAATGAAAAAAAATGAGAAGGGTGTGTGGGAAGTTACATTCGGGCCGGTAAAACCTGATATGTATCCCTACGCCTTCAATGTGGATGGCGTATCGGTTGCCGACCCGGGTAACTCTAATATATTCCCCAATGAAGGCTTTCAAAACAGCGTGCTTGAAGTGCCGGGTAATACTCCGTTGGTTCATTCAATACGAAACGTGCCACATGGCCTTGTAACTTACCGTTATTACAATTCATCTGAATTAGGAACACGTGCTGTTGTAGTTTATACGCCACCGGGTTATGAAAGTAATCCATCAAAAAAATACCCGGTTTTGTATTTATTACACGGCTCGTCTGACACAGAAGAAACCTGGACTAAAGTGGGCAGAGCCAACTTTATATTGGATAACCTGATAAGCGAAGGAAAAGCTCAAGACATGATAATTGTTATGCCTTACGGCCGGGCCTACCCTACCATCACTAAAACGGGTAGTCTGCGCGATTGGCCTAATCTGCAGGAATTTAAAAAAGACTTTTTTGGCAATCTGATGCCTTTTATTGAGAAAAACTATAGAACAAAGAACGACAAAGATAGTCGCGCTATAGCAGGTTTTTCAGGTGGTGGTGGTACATCGCTTTATTTTGGTTTGAACAATCAGGATAAATTTAGCTATGTAGTTGGTTTTGCGCCGGGTATGCTAAAAAATGAGTTTGACCGCAACAATGCGGGTGCGTTTGAAAATCCGGAAAAAACTAATAAGCAAATAAAGTTATTTTGGATTGGCGTTGGAACCGAGGATCCTACGTATGGCACAATAAAAAACGACTACATGCCGGTACTTGATGCAAAGAAGATCAAATATGAGAGCTTTTTTTCTGATGGTGGACATACCTGGATGAACTGTAAACTATTCCTCAGCACAGCAGCTCAGAAGCTTTTTAAATAAGAATAGCCAAAATTATGAGAAAATTATTATTAGCCTGTTTTTTGTTTGCTACGCATTTTGTAAATGCTCAAGGTGTTGGCAAAGTCCAAACCCTGTTTAATGGCACCGACCTTAAAGGTTGGTATACCTTTCTTACCAGTAAAGGGAAAAATAATGATCCTGAAAGGATATTCACCGTAAGCGATAAAATGCTGCATATCACCGGACAGGAATTTGGGTACATGAGTACTGAAAAATCTTATAAAGATTTCCATTTGGTGGTTGAGTTTAAGTGGGGAACAAAAAAGTATCCGCCCAGGGATGCTGACACAACAAAACGTGATAATGGTATATGTTTTTATGTACCTGTCGGTGACAAGGATGTGGTATGGCCCAAATCTATAGAGTGCCAGATACAGGAAGGTGATGTAGGCGATATGTGGTTGATTGGATATACTACCGTAGTTATGGACGGAAAGCGCACAACACCTAAGGATTATAACCGGGTACAAAAGAAAAAGGATGGAGAAAAGCCAACCGGCGAATGGAACCGCGTAGAAGTTATAGCCAATAAAGGCAAGATAACCTATATTGTTAACGGTATTGTTGTGAATGAAGCTGAATCACCGTCAGTAAGTGAAGGAAAAATACTGGTTCAATCTGAAGGTGCCGAAATTTATTACAGAAAAATTGAGATTACCGAACTGTAAAAGTCTAGTATAACCATCAATAAAACAATAAGAACGGCATCCTTTGGATGCCGTTCTTATTTTAAGATAGTGGCGACCAGCCCCACAATTGGTTAGATTCTTGCATTGTATATTGCATGAAAAAGCTTGCCATATTTTTGTGCGCATTATTTGTTGCCTGTAGTGGCGACAAACCCGGGCGGAACTACAACAAGTATGATACCTCTGTTATAATTAAAGACACGGTCACTTCACCAATTGTACAAAAAACATCAGATCCTGTAGCACTTATCAGACAGCAGGTTGAACACATAAACACAGCCAAACTTACGGCTGAGCACATTGAATTTATGTGCGATGAAAAGACAAAAGTTGACTATTACTATGAGAATAAAGTTCCTGTTAAAATAGCTGTTGATTTTGACTGGGTGGGCGACGCTCACGCTAAAGAAGACTATTATTTTAACCGGAGTAAACTGATCTTCGTTTACCAATTTACAGAAGGTGGCGCAGCTTGCGAAGGCTGCATTAAAACAAATGAGTATCGCTCCTATGTTAGCAATGATAAAGTTGTTAAGTATCTAAAAAACAAAGACGAGGCGCAATGCAAAAGATGCGAATTTGGCCAGCTCTCCGAACCCTACCAGCTTTTAATGACATCAACTGCAGCTGAAGCCGGGAAGATTTTATGCAAGTAGCAAAGCGATTTACACGTGCACTGTTGCAGAAATATATACAACACTTTGCAACACTTACAACAGTGTTTTTTTTGCAACTCATTTATTGTTAGTGTTTATGGTTATTAGGTGTGTGAACATGCAACACTTTGCAACACCAATTGATTAGAAGAGTTTGTTGACAGTTGCCCCCTATCGACTTTTTGGTACTTGGATTTGTTAGATTCAATACGATGAAATGATCTCAGTTTAACCGCATCCGCACGTTAAATTTGTTAAGTCCTGACGCGGTATCGTAATGGTAGGTAAACGCTTCGGCGGCCCTGGATATAATGATCATACCGAAGT
>CAMLFI010000306.1 GCA_946479225.1 uncultured Mucilaginibacter sp.
CTACATTAAAATTACCGAGAAACCTGTAAGTTTTTGACTTACAGGTTTTTTAATTTTAGTTCGGACAATATCGGATATCAAATTAATTTTACTGCCTTAGATGTTAAAACATAGGTTAAGAGTATCTTTCCGCAGTTACCTGTTTTCCTTAAAAGTGTAGGTTTAAAACATGTCATCGCTAGTCAATTACTTAGCTATCCTTTCAGCGCACTGTTGGTGTATTGAAGGTCTACCCCCCAACCATCTTAATGCTTTTTAGGAATTTCTTCATTAATTCGTCGGTATATATTGAGCATATATCCATTTGCCTATTGCATTTATAAATCAAACAATTTGTACCTGAAACATTAACTCCAGGTTTTTATTAAGAAGGTCAATATCCACCACAATGTCAGCAGAGGCAAACATTTCATTTATATCCACGGGTTCGCAAATTTGACAATAGTATTTATGACCCAATGCATCGGCCATATACCAAAATAATAAATTAAGATGGCGTACAGGGTTTGTTTTACGTTTAATTAATTCAAAAACAGTACAGCCCCGAGGCATGAAAAGCATATTGGCTAACCCGGCACCGTGAATGCCTGCCACATATTTTGTATTAGCGAAAATGGATACTTGTTCAAGAAATGTGTAATTTTCGGCATAAAATATGGTAAAATTATATTTGGCCATTGTTGATACCACCTCTTCTTCATTTACAATTTTCCTTTGGGTTGCATTTTTCCGGCTTATATAAATTCTATCGCTGATCCTGGTATGCACTTTTGTTTTATTATTAACATAGTTAACATACATCTTACTAACCTCAAGCAATATCTTTGGATTATAGCAATCCAAAATCGGCCTTTGCGCAGGCATACATAATGTGCCTACTAACGCACTTTTTCCGGCAGGTATATGAATAATTTTTTTGAAATTAAAAGGCAGTATTGAATCTAGTACGTATTTAGGCAGGCTATCTGTAGCTGGTAATAGCAATATCATCTGATCGCAGTTATCCCTGACCATCCATGCGCGACAAAGGGTTTCACTTAACCAATGATAGTAGTTTCCGTACCAGGGATGGTGTATTACCAGGTATGTTTCATCATCATCAAAAGTTAGCAAGTTATCGGGGGATTCCTGAGTATCATGATAAAATTGCGACGCTTGAGCAAGGCACACCATTTGCTGGCTCCAATTATAATGACAGCACTCTTTTATTAACCCTTTACGTCCGCACACCAGGCCGGTGCCCGTAACAAAAGCATTTTTTACATATTTAACTTTATGTGAAGGCGATTCGTAAGATAAATAAGGTTCAAATACGTATAGGTTGTCTGAAGTGGTATTGACGGGTAATGCCACCCTTATTCTTTTATTCATCAATGAAACTTTATCAATCTAAAATATTGCCCTTTGATTTTAGTAGGGACGTACTTAATTGTAATTTATTCACGAAATATGAACCGGGGTCAAAGTGAAATTTTCAAACACAGTAGCCTTGCCGAAATTTGCATTGTTTACAACCGCGATGTTGTTTTTTAAACTTTCTTCCATAATTGACCGGGTATGGAAAAAATGCTTAAATGTCAATACGCTTTTAACAGTTTCAGTATCTGTTAGATGGTAAAAGATGTCAGCTTCATCCTCGTTGGTTAGTGCCTTAGTGCCTTCATTTAGGCTAAAGCTGTAGCCATTTGCTGAAAATGTAATTGTATCATTATTTTTGTGCCATGTACCTGTTAACCACGACATTTCTTTTAGACTATACTCAAAACGATCATTACGAGTTTTATAGGCAAAGCCGTAATTCTCGGCTCCGGCTGTATAATTATCAACTACCGTACCTTTATCGAAACGTTGATCGCTGTATAAAAACAACACCTCTGATACAGAAGGAGCAATATAATTGACATACATTCCGGCCAGGTTAGCCGGCAGCAAATATCTTTCATCGTTGCTGTGGCTTATATATTTCAGATAGGCAAAATCCTCTATTAAAACTCTTTTTACACCTATCATCTCTAAGCGATTGATAAAGTCATAATCTTCAAAGCCATGCCTGTTCATACGTTCGTCAAAGCCCTCTATTTTTAAAAAGTCGCTTTTTTTTACGCAAACCTTTCCTAAAACATCACCAGGTGGGGCGTAGTTTTTTCTTGTTTTATGAAAGTCTATGGGGGTTAAAACAATATTATCGTCCTCCTTAAAGCTATCATTAACATAATGAGCAAATCCCGTCCCGGTGTAATAATCGGCCCATATACTACACACTATATCGCCCGTAGCTAGTTTAAAGGCCAGATTTTTTGAGTGGCTGGGGCTCCATGAATCAGGATCAGTGGTTTTATAGTAAACAACTCGGCCTGTTTTAATGTGATCGGCAAGATTTTCCATTATCCATTCTTCCATGCCGTCTTTAGAATTATAGTCAAGTATTACAAACTCTAATTCTGCATAATCGGCATTGTCAACAATGTTTTGCATAAGCGTTTGCCTTAGTTGATGCAAACGGTTCATGCAAACTACGCAGAATGATATTTTAAAGTCTCCACAGTTCATCTATCGTATACCCTTAGTAATACTATTTAAAATACGGCTTTGCACGCTAACGTCTTCGGTAATTATCTGAGCTTCGCCCGTCATCCAGTTACTTAAGCGAATATTTTTAGACTTTGCTGCATCATTGTTAAATGTTATTTTAGCTATGAAAAATCCATCTTTTGCGGGTTCATTTGCTACATAAGCTATTTTACCTTTTAGTGGGCCGTATTTTTCTGACGGGTAATTGCTTAAGTTGATAAGTACATCCTGCCCGTCGTTTATTTTGCTAATATTACTTTGGGCTATTTGAACAACACCAAAAAATTGCTCATTGTGAGGATGGATGCGAAACATCTCCTGATTTGAAGAAGTGACTATTCCAGGCTGTATAATAGTTGAGAATCCTACAATTCCATCTTGCGGCGCTTTCAAAATGTAAAGGTTCTTATCCACGGTATTTTGTATTTCAACCAAAGTCTGTCCATTTTTTACTTCCTCATCTTTTTTTACAAACACCCTGGTTATTATACCGGCCCCATTAGCGACAACCGAAGACATATTGCCCGATGACTGCAACTTTACCGGCGCTTTAATCATATCCGGATATCGCACCAAAACTGAAATAGCCAAGACAATTAAAAGTACGCCAAAAAACAGGGTTATTCCCCACCTAACTATCCACGAGGGTACCTTGGTTATTATTTCCTGTATATCTTCTGTGTGCCTACCGGGTTCTTCGCTATCGCCGCGCACAACAATACCGTTGGGGGTTATTTTTATAGAACTTTCATCAACTTCTTTCATGGTTTTTTTTATTACTTGTTTACTACGAAATGCTGCTCCAATGATTTTGTTACAAAATAGTTTAGCATATCCCGACCATGCATGTTTACACCAAGATGGCTGTACACTGTTTGAACCCTTAGGTGATAAATGCTCTTTATATTGTCGGCTGCTAATAGCGCAGTTTTGCAATCATCAATCCAGCCATTTAACCAATCCAGTTCACTTTCAAATTCCTCCGTGTGCATAACATCATCTGTTATCTCTTTCATCAGGCTTAAGTTTGATGAAGCATTATCATCAACTTTAAAATTATCTACTGGGGGGATAAGAGCAAACAATATATCCTCATCGTTTAAAAGCGTGTATATAGCTTTAACTAATGATATTTGCAGGTAGAACGCGAAGGTGAGTATCGTTTCATCATCAATTTCATCTTGTAACGCGGCAACTATTACCTTTGAAAGAGCTATCGGTAGGTTATATTGAACTAACTCGTTTGCCGCAATAATCACTGCGGGATACAAGCCATACTGAATTGTATTGTTGGGAAAAGGCATAAAAACCCCATCTACCGGAAGTTTAACTGGTAGTTGCGGCAGGTTGGCTTTTTCAAAGTAGCTTTTGAGGTAGATGTTGGCATTTGCGGCTAAAGCTTCTTCATTACCCAAATCAGTAAGTAGGGCCAGCCGGATATTCTCACCGCTTAAATAATTAAATTCTACTTTAAAGCCTTTTAATAAACTGTCAGTCTGAGCAAAGGGCGCTATAGCTTCGCCTAATACACGATGCCAGTTTGCTTTGCTACTAAACAGCGAAACGGAAAGCCATATCATCTTGCGCTGCTCCATGCGCTACAATCCTAATTCCAATTGGTTTTTAACCAATTTATAATATTCGCCCTTCAATCCGGTTAATTCATGATGTGTACCCTGCTCAAT
>CAMLFI010000307.1 GCA_946479225.1 uncultured Mucilaginibacter sp.
AACAAATAGCATCACTTCATCAGCATTGCTTACATCAAGTGTGCTATCAGATAGCGTAATTTGTCCGCCTTTATTTAGCGCTTTAAAATAGGCTGAAAATCTTGTTCCGCGGTTTTTATCAAACCTAACCGGCTCGGCCTCTCGCCAGTAATCCGGGGCAACGTGGTAGGGCGCGTAGCCGTTAACCTGTAGCGTATTGTTTGCTGCGGATGATGAATACTTTAACAAACTTTTAAATGAAACCCTAAAGTTTAAAGCGCCTTTTTTACTGGCAGATAACCTGATCACCATAGCCTTATCCGGATGTGATACAAAGTATTCGCGGGTGTAATGAACATTATTCAGATCATAATTAATCGTTGCCGTGGCCTTGCTGATATCCAGCTCGCGGCGATAGTTTTGATAATCGCCCTGCTGCTTAAACGTAATGGTCATGGTACCCAAAGGCGCGTACGATTCAGAAAACTTTCCCTGTAGGTTCTTATTTAACTTATCTGCCAGGCGGTAATCCTCTTTGCTTAACGCTTCACGAATTTCGGGTAAATGCTTGTATGCTTCAGGGTTTATATTGGCATCAACCGGTTCTCCCGACCATAGCGTTGCATCATTAAGATATACCTGATCTGCCAATACGCCGCCAAAAACAGTTGCGCCTGTTTTGCCGTTACCCAGCACCAAAGCTTCTTCAAAATGTGTAGCCGGCTTGTTATACCATAAAGTGTTTGGCTTTTGAGCAAATGCCTGGCTGCAGGTAAACACGAGAAGTGCTATTAATGCGCAAGAACTTAATGTCGCAATTGCATGTCTTTCCGGTTCGTGATTCATATGTGTGAGATTATCAAAAAGCTAATGTAAGTTATTGACAATATTATACCCTAATTATACTCTATTCAAATACTGTTTTCGTCTTTAATGCCTTTTAACAACGCGAAAATGGCCATACCGTGCCCATGCCCAAGGTCAAATTCCTCTTTTAGCCAGTTGGTTACATCGCCGGCTTTTGCCGTTAGCTCCCCATTTTTTGTAAAGCCTTTTTGCTCCGCTAAAGCTCTGAAATCGGCAGCGTCTTTACCGGTTTTCTCTTTGATGGTTTTTAAATATCCTTGAAACGACATAATATAATTGGAGTTGATGTGTCAAATTTAACCATGTTGACCTATATATATACTACTGCTTCCGGACTTTTTATGGGGGTGTTGAAACAGGACGTGTAAACAAACAGTAGATGAATTTGACATACAGACTTTAGCTTGTTATTCGGTCTTAGTAAGGGCCTCAGCAGTTTTCTTCAACGTCATATGCAACGTGTCTATGTTTATAGGCTTACCTAAAAAGCTATTCATGCCCGCATCAAGGCATTCCTGTTGTTGTTCGGCAAGTACATTAGCTGTCATAGCTATAATCTGCGGTTGAAAAGTGTTATTCTTACGTATATGGCGACAGGCGGTAAGGCCATCCATTTCGGGCATTTCAATGTCCATCAGCACCAGGTCATAAGATTGCTGATCAAGTAGCTTAATTACTTCAAGCCCGTTCTCAGCCAATACCGGCGCATACCCAAAACGATCAAGGATCTTTAAAATGAGCAGCTGGTTTATCTTATTATCTTCTGCCACAATAATATTTAAGGGATGCGCGGCAGCAAATTCTTTATTTAACAAGCTATTTGTTTTTGGTGCGGCGGCAGTGCGCAAACTAAGCGCCGATAACAAAGTATGAGCCAATGCCTGTTGCTTAACTGGTTTGGTTAATACTGCCGAAAATTTTTGCTTTGCACTTCTTTCAAATTCTGCACCCGCTTTTACCATTAACACCACCGGTATCGTTGGATCGGCGGTGTTGGCAGCTGTGAAAAGCAGTTCTTCGCCGGATTCAGGCAAGCCGGCATCAGTTATAATAATGTTAAAACGCTGGCCAATGTTTACCAGATCGATGGCTGCCCACGCATTGTTTACACCTGTAACGATTACCTTCCACGCCCTTAGTTTTGCGCATAGCAATTGCAGCGCAGTATCGTTATCGTCAACTACCAGCATATGCAAACCTTGCAATTGAACCGCATCCTGATGATCGTCAACCTGCGGCGCATCGCGGGCAATTGCGCAATTAATTGTAAAATTAAAGGTGGTGCCTATTTGCGGCTGGCTTTTAACTGAGATATCGCCGCCCATCAAGTTTACTATCTGCTTACATATCATCAACCCCAAGCCAGATCCGCCGTACTTGCGCGCCGTTGAAGTATCTGCCTGTGTATAAGGGTCAAACAAATGGGGCAGCTTATCCGCCGATACACCTATGCCGGTATCGCTTACTTCAAAACCAACCTCAATTTTATCATCATGGGTTGCCTTAAGTTCTACATTTATAAATATTTCGCCTTGGTGCGTAAATTTTGCGGCGTTACCTATTAAATTGATAAGCACCTGGCGTAAACGCATGCTGTCACCCAGTAAATATTCAGGTAACCGCTCGTCTATTTTATACAGTAGTTCAACATTGCTGTTGGCCAGTTTTACAGAAAATATCGTCAGGAGGTCTTCCACACAATTACGCAAGGAAAACTCATGACTGTCAAGCACCATCTTGCCCGATTCAATTTTCGAAATGTCGAGCACATCATCAATCACGCTTAATAATGCCTCGCCACTCTGAATAATAGCCTGGGCATACTCCTTTTGCTCGTCGTCCAGATCGGTTTCTTGAAGTAACGCGGCCATGCCCAATACGCCGTTCATAGGCGTACGTATCTCATGGCTCATGGTGGCCAAAAAAACGCTTTTAGCTTCGTTGGCATTCTTATGCCTGAAAGCGTCTAATTGTTTGCGGTATATAACGATCAGAAAACAAATAACGATGGTGAATGAGCACATCATGGCCACAATCACCATTACATCAATATTTTCTTTTACCTCGTTCATTGATAATTGCCCAGAAAATTAGCAGGTACATAATCAGTACAAAAGTACCATGCATATCCCATATAAACAGTTTTAAATTCCTGCTCGCATTTTTACTTACTATGTTTGAGAATATAAACTGAAATAAGGAGCTGCAAAAATAGATCATAAACCCGGCAGCCACCAACCTGCCCGACCTGGTTATCAGTTCGCGATTCTTAAAACTGGCTTGCGTAGCCAGGTAAGCGCTTGTAAACAGTATAATAATTATTGCCCCCAGCGGCCTTGTAAAAGTATTAAACGTATAAATGCTCTGGATGAAACAGGAGTTTATTACACAGATAACAGGGAATATTATCATTACCGCTTTTATCCACTTGCTAATATCGCCCTTGTCAAAAGCGTACAGATAATACAGCATTACTGTAACCAGCTCAACAATGGTATATAAATGCAGCCCGGGCAGGTTATTTATACCATGCCCGGCCAGTGTACTGCCTATCACATTAAAAATAAATGAGGCAGATAAAAAAATCAGAATTGTACGCAGAGGTTTATTTAACCGCTTATAAAAAACTAAGCCCGCAATAATTGGAATTAGGGTAGCTGTAGGTACAATATAACCCAGATAAATGGAGGAAAGTGACATCGTTAATAGCTGTAATTATTCTTCGCCGGTAAAAAGGGGACTATCGGGATCGCAAATATCGGGGCATGGCTGTGTATAATCATATACATTTGAGTTTCCGCCAACGTTACCTCCAACACCGCCAATGCTTTCAGACATGTAAAGCACGTCATCGCCAAATGGCTTTTTATCACTCACTCTTACAAGCACCATCACAAAAGTCACCATATTTTTTACCGCCTCGGCAGCCTCGCTCTCCAGCGTAAAATAGGCGCGCACGCCGGCGATGGTGTCGTCCGCCTCGCATTGCTTCGCCATATCTGTAATGTCTTGTTTTGAAATATATACAGCTTTAGGAATTCTCCTGGCATCCTCTTCGGCGGTTTTGCTCTTCATGAAATTTCGCCAATTAGTGGTTTTTTCTATTGCTTCAGGTACAGAGATAATTACTTTGGTTTCTGTGGGTAATTGATTTTTTGAGCTCATGATTTGGTTTTTTAATTGTGATGGTGTTACAACGGCCGGTTGTATTTGCCTTTGTAATAATGTTGAAATTTAGTTAAAAAATTTATATAGATGCATTTAGTTGGGATAATAAAAAGGCAACAGCTTTCGAGGGGCGAGTTATAAAATTAAGGCAGATGTATATTTTGCTTTCCCTTTGTAAATGTTTAAATTTGATAAACAAGATCTGTTATGGCAAAGGCATTAGAAA
>CAMLFI010000308.1 GCA_946479225.1 uncultured Mucilaginibacter sp.
GCAATGTGTGTAACCAATTGTTGCAGGCTCATGCTTTTTGGATGCGGCCTCCAGTCGTACTTGTCCTGAGGAACAATTTTCAAAAATTTGCGGGTAGTTTGAGCTTCCTGCTCAATGTCTTTTAATAATGATTCGATGATTGTCATGGCTGTTTGTTTTTGTTGATTCAAAGAAACAACACGCCAGTGACAGCCCTATGTCAGTAGGATTTTAATACGATAAATTTTTTTTGATTTTTTTAACCGGCTACCTGGCGGCCGCCTTTATTCTGATCAGCTTTGAGCTCATTTATCTCCATTTCGAAGGCACGCATGCGGGCATGGAGGATGTCCAGTTCGGTACGCATCATTTGTATCTCGGTTATCAGCTTGGGAGATTCGGATTTATTAATGTTCTTTTCCCCGGTACCTAATATCAGCCACTCCGGCGAGTATCTTAATTGCAGACAAAGCTTGCGGATAAGGTAATAGCTAACCTCTTGCTTTTTGTTGATGACCTTACTTATAAATCCCTGGTCAACGCCAATAACACCGGCCAGCGCTAATTGCCCGCCGTGCTCCTTAACTATTATTTTTATACGTTTTACAATACCCTCGTCAGACAACATACGGCTGCAATTATAAACAATGTATAGTCAAAACTGAAATGCATTCGTATATAAAAGAAGCGCGGAATTGTTTAAAGGTCGGCGGCTTTGGTTTGCAACTGTTGCAGCTTGTCGTTATAATCTGCAAGTTTTATTTTCTTCTCGGCATACGCCGCTTCCAGCTGCTCCAATTTCTGTATTATTTGCTGTTTCAAGCCTGTTGTAGCGGCATCACTCTGCTCTCCTGTAACTTGGGTAGGTTTATTACCGCCCCCGTATAATTTGCCATAAATCGCTTTCAGTTTCCGCTCAACAGCCTGTTCCAAAAATATTTGGGGCACTTCGTCAGCGTCTTTTACAAACTCTTTCAACCTCCTGTTTTGCCGCATCCGGCTAAAAGCAATAATAATAACAACTATAAAGCCGCCTCCAATAAAATATTGAAAATAATCGTTCATAAAGGTCACATTAAGTGTGAATAATTGGTGGTTTATGCTTAAACAACTTAAGCTCAGGATATTATTCCGATACGATATTATCAAAATATTAAATATAAAAAAAGGGATCAACAATATTTTTACAAATATTATTGATCCCACACTTATTATTGTATTAAACAGGTAATACTTTTTTGTTAACCAGCGTTAGTGGTTATGCTTTTTATGGATATCCTTTACAAGGCAAAGTTTTTTTATTTCGTCTATTTTAATTACAAAAGGCGCGTACTTAAGTCTGTTGCCCACCATCTCGGTAACGTTGTCTGAGTGTGCTATTACTTCATCAGGACTATTGCCTGCTAAAAGCCTTTTGTACATGCGGTAATCGCCCCACTCTATATAATAAACTTCGCCGGGTAGTATTTTTTTGTCGTGAATTACTTTTAAGGCGACCCAACACCCATTCTCAAGGTATGGATACATGGAGTGCCCCCAAACAGGTAAGGCGAAATCACAATCTTCTATACCGGGGAAATTCATCCGGCCCACTGCCTGCTTATCGTTTATATCGTTATAAACCTCTACGCCCGACGCGGTGGCAATGACTTCAAACATTGGGATTCCCTGACCCATCGAATGAACCGAAGGAACCTCGGCAGGCTTGCCTTGATCCATAAAATCTTTAAAACGTTCTTTAAATATTCTGAATTTTTCAGGATCTATGTTCTGCCGGCTCTTAATTATTTCTGTAATGGAACTTGCAGAATTAAATCCTAGTATCTCAGCCAATTGGGCATTGCCCGTAAAGGCCCTTCCTTTTAACTGGTTATATAAAATGATAAACTCCAATGTTTCAGGCCGTACTGTTTTTATTTTGTTTGGCTTTTCGGTAGCTTCCATAATGTTGATAATTTTTTCTAAAAATTCTTTAAATTAAAGATTATTCTTTATATATTTGTATTCCGATGCAACAATATTAATATTTATATTTAAATAATCCAAATTAAAATACAGAAAATAAAGAATATATGAATTTACCACCTTAAAATCCGCCAAACTTTGCTGTAAACTACCGAGTAAAACTTTAATATACTACCATGTACCTTATCTATTCTGCCTTACAACACCCGGTACCACCTGATACCGATGAGTTAAATAACCAACACGAAAAGCACCTGCGTTATAAAGCTTATAAAACCGTGTGCGAAAAATACCACGAGGAAATAGTCGCCATACAAAGGTACTTCCCTAATTGGAAGCCGCGCTTTGACCAGTAATAAACAAACCAAACAACCAGCCCCGCTTATCGGGGCCCAATTATTAAAAAATGATAAAGATCTCGCAAAAAACAAAAGACGCGATATGGTGGATGATCATATCCGTAGATTACGACTACAGCCGGATCAGCATAGCTGACCATGAAATTAGTGACGACGCATTAACCCTTTGGCTGGAGGACAAACACGACTTTAAAAACACTTTGGAAGAATGCCTGGAATTGGTGCTGC
Organism: uncultured Mucilaginibacter sp.; assembly: GCA_946479225.1. The sequence continues at coordinate 2,532 of CAMLFI010000308.1, forward strand.
CGGTAAAGCAGCTGGCCAAAGTTATACGGGCCGAGGGCATGAACAGTTATGAAGGGACCAAAATGCATCCCCGTAAAGGATTCATCTACAAAACGCGCATAGAAATAAACGAGCCCGTGCGCTGGTATAAAGAGGACGCATCGTTAACTGAACAACAATGGGCACGGGAGGCGGTTGTTAAAACATTGCTTACCCAACTTGTAGAGAACGAAGTTGCCGATACGGCAATTAAATATGCTATTTAGCATATAAAACATAATACAATTTTTTGTATATTTGTATCTCTCTGCAAACGCAATGTTATTTCTTATTTTGAACGGAGATCGAAAGTTCCGGTTGTTTTGTAATACGAAGAAGGTTTTCCCTGCCTGGAAAGTATCGTATAAAATGTTCCTTTAGTAAGCGTACTGTCTTGCTGAAACTTGATAAGGTTGATCTTACCCATATCACGCGCGCTTATGTATTTAGATAATGTGTATTGCACGGCCGGCTGATCGTCATCACTGAACAATAACTGGGTCCCCGCAATTGCAGAATTTGTATCCGCCCTGGCTATGCCTGCTGAGCTTATGCCGAAACTAACCGTATGTGCCTTGTTAATAGCGGTAATGCCAAAATATTTGCTGCTATCCAGATCAACACTTACAAAAGCAATCGAGTCCTCGGCGGCATCAAAAGCATAGGTTGAATCTTCAACAGTTATTTTTAACAGGCCGTTAACAGCAAGAAAAGTACCGGGCGCATTAATATCTATAGCTGTGCTGATGGAATCGCTTTTAGAAATGGCTTTTAAGTCAACAGGCTTTTCATCCTCTTTTTGGCAAGCCGAGAACGCGGCCAAAAGAAGAAAGAGAAAAACTATGTTTTTAAAAACTTTCATAGGCTAAGCCGCAGATAACAAATATAATATATAAAGTTATTTGCAAGTGTAATTTTAACACATTTTAACGCTGAAATTTAAAAATAAGTTACCAACCATTTTGAAATGCTAAATATTTTAGTTATATTTGTATCACTACTATGCCATTCGGCACTTAAATCATAATGAAAAACTTTAAGAAATTATTTAAGAACAAGGGAGAGCTATGCGCTTTGGTAGAGCAATATTTTAAAGATATAGCGGGAGAATATCGCGTAGAGACAAAAGCTGCTAAGAAGGCTGATGAGGAACCCGTAATACAAAAAATATGCATTCGCGAAGCCGAACCTGCCACAATTGCCTCGCTGGTATTCCATTTAGGTTTTAACAGTCGCGAAGAGTTTGATGCCCTGGAAAAAAAGGGAAGATACTCGGCGATATTAAAGCGGGCCCGCCTGCAGGTTGAAGCCGCCTACGAAAAAAGGCTGCTTCAGCCATCGCCAAGCGGTGCCATGTTCGCTTTAAAAAATATGGGCTGGAATGAAAAGGCGGGGACCGAAAAACCTGCCACCAACATTGCAACAAAACTTACCATAAATCTTGTTGAAACCGGTCCCAAGCCCGTATCAAACGAGAATGAAGTAATACTGGATTAAATCCCTTTACTATTAATTACTGTTATTTATGAATACAGCAGAAGCATCTGTGCTGTTTAAGCACAACTATGCATCAACCGCTCATGTGGTTGTTAACCAGGGCGGCTCCAGTTCGGGTAAAACATATGCTATTTTACAGGTTTTGTTTTGCAGAGCCTGCGAGGCCGAAAAACAGGTTATAACAGTAGTTGC
>CAMLFI010000309.1 GCA_946479225.1 uncultured Mucilaginibacter sp.
GAGATCATTCGTCGTGACTGGAGTTCAGACGTGTGCTCTTCCGATCTCCTTAAAAATAAGCTCCATTGTTAAATTCTCACAAAACGTGTTGTTGGGTGTTGCCGCTTTTGCTATTTCGGTTTACTGGACTTATACCAAACATCCATCTGCTAAAGATGCCGATACCAAACCAACCCTTGCCGTGATATGGGAGCGTTTCCCAAAATTTGTTATTGGGTTTGTGGCCGCTTCGTTATTGTTCTCTTTTTTTATATCGGCAGATGCTTCGGCCGCGGTTAAAGGTCCGCTTAAGAACTTACAGGGATTATGGTTTGCACTAGCTTTTACCAGCATCGGTTTAGAAACAAACTTCCGCGATCTAATCAACAAAGAAAGCCGCCGCCCTATTTATGCTTTTTTAACTACGCAAGGTTTCAACATTTTGGTGACCTTGGGTATCGCCTACGTTTTATTTAAATAATGCAGGAAAAGTACGATTACGATGCAGTGGTAGTTGGCTCAGGGCCTAATGGCCTAGCGGCAGCTATTTTGCTGCAGCAACAGGGTCTGAAAGTCTTGCTGATTGAAGGTAAAGATACCATCGGCGGCGGTATGCGTACAGCCGAACTTACCTTACCCGGCTTTAAGCACGACATCTGTTCGGCCATACACCCAATGGCTGCGGGGTCACCATTTTTTAAAACGCTGCCCTTGCAACGCTACGGACTGGAGTGGCTATATCCCGAAGTAGATGCTGCCCATCCACTGGACGATGGTACTGCCGCTATGCTAACGCGATCTGTTGAGCAAACATCCCGCTCATTAGGTATTGACGGGAAAACTTACAGCGATTTGATCAGCCCCATAGTGCGCTACTGGCCTTTGCTGGCGCCTGATGTGCTGGGGCCTTTATCATTTCCTAAACATCCTTTTAAATTGGCATCATTCGGCTTATCGGCCATTCAACCATCAACGCTGTTAGCTAAAAGGTTTAAAACTACTGCCGGGCGGGCGCTGCTGGCGGGTATGGCCGCGCATGCTATCCAACCGCTTACCAACGTGGCTACATCAGCCATAGCTTTGGTGTTAATGGCCAACGCACACCTGGCTGGCTGGGTTATCCCGAAAGGCGGCTCACAAAGTATTGCGGATGCTTTGGGCAGTTATTTTAAATCTTTAGGCGGGCAAATACAAACAGGCACCTATATAAGCACTTTGCGTCAGCTGCCATCGGCCCGCGTGGTGCTATTTGATGTAACGCCTAAACAACTGCTTCAAATTGCCGGGCACAAATTCTCATCTACTTATAAATGGCAATTAGAACGTTACAGGTATGGAGATGGCGTATTTAAGGTAGATTGGGCTTTAGACGCGCCTATACCCTTCGCGGCACAAGCTTGCCGCACGGCGGGTACCGTGCACATTGGCGGTACGCTGGAAGAGATAGCAGCAAGTGAACGAGCATCCGCAGAAGGAAAACACAGTGACAAACCATATGTACTTTTAGCACAACAAAGCTTGTTTGATGCCGCCCGTGCCCCCGTCGGAAAGCACACTGCATGGGCCTATTGCCACGTGCCTAACGGTTCTGCCAAAGATATGACGGCAATTATAGAGAGTCAGATAGAACGCTTTGCGCCCGGCTTTAAAGAGCGCATACTGGCAAAGCACACCTTTAATACCGAGCAGCTCCAGGAACATAACCCCAACTACATTGGCGGCGATATCAATGGCGGTATAATAGATATAGCGCAGCTTTTTACTAGGCCCGCGCTTAGGGCATCACCTTATAAAACATCAGCAAAGGGATTATACATTTGCTCATCGTCCACACCACCAGGAGGAGGAGTGCATGGCATGTGCGGTTACAATGCTGCTAAAAAAGCGCTTAGTGATATTTGGAATATCAGCGTATAGATTATTCGCTGAATAAAGCAAAAAAGCGCAATTTCTGTTTTTCAGCGCTATCACGTTAAAATCAGACTTTTCGGTCCACCCGGGATATTTATTATATTAGACCTGGCAAATAAGTGGTCGAATTCGTCTTTTCCACAAAATCATCCTAAAGTAGGACTAAATATACAGTCCTTTAATTCAATTTTGATAATGTCATTGTTAACGGCGCTTATTGTTAAAAAAAAAGCTAACCGACTGTAATAAACTATAAATAAAACTGATCAGATATGAAAAAAGTAACAGGACTGGGCGGGGTATTTTTTAAAGCAAATGACCCAAAAGCTATGAACGAGTGGTATGCCAAAAACCTTGGCCTGCCGGTAAGCAAATACGGAACAACATTTGAATGGCGGGAGGCTGAAGATCCATCAAAAAAAGGTTCAACCACCTGGGCAGCGTTCTCTGCCGACAGTAAATATTTTGATCCGTCTACCAAACCTTTTATGATCAATTATCGGGTTGAAAACCTTGTAGAATTGGTGGAAGAACTTAAAAAAGGCAACGTAACAATAGTTGACGAAATTGCCGTGTATGACTATGGCAAATTTGTGCACATACTCGATCCGGAAGGTAACATAATAGAGCTTTGGGAGCCGGTTGACGAATAGGGCAATATTCAAATAAGCGGGTGTTTATTTAAATATCGTTCGCGCTTTGTTAATTGTGCTTTCCAGATCAATACCCTCACCTAAAACTCCTTTAAACAGGTCGCCGGTTTCTTTCAGGCGGTCAAGCGAGTTTCGGATGTTAAAGTCGCGCATTTTTAAGCCGGGTTTAACCTCGTGCCAGGCCAATGGCATGGAAACCGTTGCTCCGGGTTTTGGCCGTAATGAATAAGGCGCGGCTATAGTAGCTCCCGGTCGGTTCTGCAAAAAGTCCAGGTACATTTTACCTTTACGCTTATTTATCATACGTTCAATACTAGTAAAATCGGGCATTTGCTTATGCACCAGCTGAACCACCATTTTGGCAAACAGTTGCGACTGATCATAAGTATACTTTGCACCAAGCGGGATGTAAATATGTATGCCTGTTGAGCCCGAAGTTTTAGGATAGCTAGGCACTTCTATTGCATCTAACACTTTTTTAACCTCCTGTGCGGCGAGTATTACCTGGTCAAATGTGTTTTTGTCGGGATCAAGATCTATCACACAAAAGTCCGGATTATCCGGCGATTGCACCCGACTAAACCAGGGATTCATTTCAATACAGCCCAATGATGCCATCCAAAGCAAGCTGTCTTCATCGCTGCCAACCAGGTATTCTTTATGTTCACCTTCGCCGGTAATATGTGGCATGGTCTGCGCCCACTCAGGCGCCTTATCGGCAACGTTTTTTTGATAAAAGCTAGGCCCGTGAATGCCGTTGGGAAAACGGTTAAGCGACATAGGGCGATCCTTAAGATAGGGAACGATATATGGTGCCACCTGATAGTAGTAGTTGAACATATCGCGTTTGGTAACACCATCTTCGGGCCAATACACTTTACTCAGATGACTAAATTTAAGCATATGTCCGTTTACCGGGCGTTCCTGCGTTTCTTCTTTAGGATTAAGTAAAGTACGTCTTACATGTTTAGGTGGTTCAATCGGTGGGTGCAAGGTTTTTTCTGCTTGTTCATCAGCAGCCTGGACTGTTTCGGTCGCGTCGCTTGGCGTTTCTAATGCAACATCGTCGGCGTCTTTGTCCGTACGAAGACCTTTAAATGAGGCTTGCCGCACTTTGCCATCGCTGGTCATTTCGGCAAAGTTTATTTCGCAAACCAGTTCGGGTTTTAGCCAGGTCGCTTTTGCACCTAATCGCTTCGGCCGGAAACGTGATGGTTCATCAACATCGGGCTCAATTTCAAAAGGGCAATCGGGGATAATTAGCGGCTTAAATTTTTCCATCAGTTCCTTTTGCAACTTATCGCCCCAACCGGTACCTACTTTGCCCATGTATTTAAAAACACCATTTTTATAAACACCTATGGTAAGTGCGCTAAATGGTTTTGATGTGCCTTCGTTTTTGGTGAATCCTCCTATTACAACCTCTTGCCGACGTTGTACTTTAATTTTCAACCACTCCTTTGATCGCAGGTCTGAGGTGTAAACGCTGCTGGCTTTTTTTGCGATAATGCCTTCAAGCCCCATGCGTTCTGCGGCATCAAAAAACTCAATGCCACGCGCCTCAAATACCATGCTTTGGCGTAGGCGGTCATCATTTTTTGGGAGCACGTGGCTTAAAATGGTTTGCCGCTCTTTAAGGGTAAGGTTCATCAGGTTTTTGCCTTCGTACCATAAAAT
>CAMLFI010000310.1 GCA_946479225.1 uncultured Mucilaginibacter sp.
TTACAGCTTTGCTTTCCAATTTAAAGGTTCGGCTAAGTTTAAAAATGGTTGAATCGGTGCCTGTATTAATAAAGCCGTCTACCACCAGGTAATTAGGATTAACATCTTTAATTTGAGGCACATATTTTTCTTTGCAGGCATAAATAAATACGCATAGCGTCAAAGCAAACACAAGGCCTGCTTTAACATTTTTGCTATATTTAACTTTATACTTGTCCATCATTAATATATCCAGTAAGGTGGTACTATGTTAGTCCCCCCCTGTAGTCTACAGTCGGCACATTCACGAAACTTAGTAGCAGTAATGGCGGCCGGGAGCGGCAGCCATGGGTCGCGATGGGTTTGCAAGGGTATGTACTCTGTTTGTACAGGATCAAACAATAAAGCCTTATGCTGAGATATCTGCAGCGTATCCATATTAGCAATACAATATCGATCAGGAAGCGGCCCTACAAAATCAAACGGAAAACTATTGGCTACCAGCAGTATACGCTTTTCTGTTACAGTGCCTGCACTTACAAAACCGATAACTATATCGGCAGGATTGGTAGTACATTTAATGTTACCAAATAGCTGCGACGGCTGCGCATCAAATATGCTCCCCACCTGCTCTGTATTTTTTTTTAGTGTTTCAAAAAAATCAAAACCGGCCCTTGTAAGTACGGTCTGCTTAACCAGCACGCTGTACTCAATTTTTACTTTTTGCGAACTTGGAAGGATATCTACAATTAAATTATCAGCCAATTTATCTTCGGCAAGAGTAGATGTTGTAGCTAAAGTAACTTTGCTGGACGGCACATGATGATAACAGTTATAAATATCATCCTGCGGATAAGTTCTATATTTTAACTCTTTGTTTACAATTTTTATCACCGATTCCTGCGGCGCCCGATATTGCCAGGTCTCTACGTAAGTATAGTTATAATAGCGACTTTTTCCGCTGGCGTCATAGGTATTAGAATATATATTCAAATTACCGTGCCTAAAGTCGTGAGTAAGTTCAACAGGTGGCGATACTTTGCTTTCAACAAAATCAGACAAATACTCTTTATTATCCTTAGTGCGCACACGTAATCTGTATTTTTTAGATTGATCCAGATTTAATGCCGGCACAGCATATGTGCCCGGTTTTGATGGCAACTCCGGCAATTTAAAGCTCAATCCGGCATCGCTTTCAACAGTAACAATGGCAGCCCTTTCTGGCGCCACAACTGCTTTGCTTTCCAGTTTAAAGGTTCGGCTAACCTTAAATATAGTTGAATCTCCTCCTGTATTTATAAAGCCGTCTATAACAAGATAGTTAGGATTAATGTCATCCGTTTTTGGCAGATACTGTTCCTTACACCCAGTAAGCAGCATAAAGCCTAAAAAAGCCATCGCTGTTACACCAAAAGTATATCTGCTTATCATCGCTCCTATCTCCAATAAGACGGCCTTTTATTTGTTCCACCCTGTGTGCGGCAGTCTGCGCAATATAAAAGGTCTGTAACTGAGTATCCCACAAAAACTCCTTGAATCCAAACCTCATCAATTGGTATAAAACGTGTAGTGGGTCCAAGCAAATTATTGTTTACTGCCGCCCCTAAAGACAAAGTTTTAACAGCTTTAATACAAGTAGAATCAATCGGGTTTGGGATAAACCATTGCAATGGCAATTCGGCCGGTATAACAGTTAAGCGCTTTTCTGTAACGGTGCCGGCGCTCACAAATCCTATCACTATTTCTGAAGGATCTGTAGTCGACCTGATATTGCCAAAAAGTTGCGATGGTTGCGGATCAAAAATGCTACCAACATCTTCTGTGTTTTTTTTCATTGTCTCCCAAAATTCAAAACCCTCTCTTGTCAACACGTTCAGCTTAACTAATATACTGTACTCAAAGTCAAGTTTTGACGATGACGCCGAATTAAAATTGACACGTGTATCTGTTAACCGGTCTTGATTAAGATTTGCTGTAGAACCCAATACAATATTGCCCGACGGCACATTATGCCAACAAGTAAATATAAAGTCCTCCGGATTTCTACGTAAAAGTTGACGATTTTCAACTTTAAAATATGATAGGAGTTCAGCTCTATATTCCCAGGTTTCAATGTAACTATAGCGGTAATACTTGCTTTTGCCGGATGGATCGTGCGTATCAGCATAAATATTTAAGCCATTATTTTTAGAATCAAACTTAAGTGTGTCTATCGGAGGTGCTTTTCTACTCTCTACAAAATCCGACAGGTATTCGCGGTTATCTTTCGTACGGATTCGCAACCTGTGCTTTTTGGTTGGGTCAAGATTTAAGGACGGCCGCCCATAACTTCCGGCCTTTACCAATTCTGGCAATACGTATGTAGCACCGGTTTCACTTTCCACATTTACTATAGCACCTTTCTCAAATGCAACAACCGCCTTGTTATCTAACTTAAATGTACGGCTTAAGGTAAATATTGTAGAATCAGCGCCAGTATTTATAAGTCCTTCAATTACAAGGTATTTAACGTTGTTGTCCTTAATTTCGGGCCTATATTTTTCCTTGCAGCCATACCAGCCAATTAAAGTTAAAATGGTAGCTACAGCTAAAGTTAACTTGTATCTATTCATTTTGATATTCTTTATTAAATGGACAGTCGATTATTAGTTCCGTCCTACTGAATTTAGTATCAGCACTTATACATATAAAAACATCTTCAATAGTATTATTCTGATTAACCTTTTTAATTTTCGGCACATATTGCTCCCTGCATTCATATAGCATTTTACAAACCATTAAGACTAACGGTGCGCGCAATGTTATAGTTCTGTATGGTTGTACCGGGTTCATATTTAAAAACGTATATTGTAATTAACAAAAGGTATAGCAGCTGCAAAAATAGATAGCTGGTAACCGTTTACCTTACCACCCTCTGATACGTAATATGTTGAATAAGGATTATGTCTTCCTGTTAAATTATAGACCCCCACAGTCCATGAACTATGGAACCGCTGGTTAATACGGTGGTTTGGTTCAAATGTTGCCGAAAGGTCGAACCTAAAATAATCTGGTATACGATACTGATTACGGTCTGAATAAAAAATACGCTCAGAACCCGCATAATAAAAACGAGTTATAGGTAAAGTAATTGGCCTACCTGTGCTGTATACGCCATTGAAGGATATACTATAACGATGCGAGAATCTATAATTACCTATGAGGTTAACGGCATGAGGTTTGTCGTAATTAGCAGGATACCAGTCGCCGCGGTTAATTAGTTCGCCTAAATTTGTATTGTTCTGCTGTAGTAATATCCGCGAATACGTGTAGCTTATCCATCCATTTAATTTACCGGTGGTTTTCTTTAAAAAGAACTCAACGCCGTATGATTTACCTTTAACCGGTAATACATCATTCTCAATATTGTGGTTTAGCACCAACTTGGCACCGCTACGGTAATCAAGGTAATTATCAAGCGTTTTATAATAAACTTCAACAGATGTTTCTATTGTATTTGATTTAAAGTTGCGATATAGCCCCAAAGATACCTGGCTACCCTTTTGCGGTTTTATATTAGGGTCGCTAAGTTTCCAAACATCTGTTGGCGAAATTGCCGTTGTGTTTGACAGCAGGTGAATGTATTGCCTTAGCGTGTTATAGCTTACCTTAACAGAAAAATCGTCGGCAAGAATGTAACGTAACGAGGTGCGTATTTCCGGATTAGCATAGGTTTTTATCACACTGTTGTTACCGTACGTGGTACTGCCTGTTACGTTATATTGCGTTGTAGGCTGGCCCGGTGCATAGGTATTTATAGTTGCCGGCCCCAGGTAGTTGAACATTGAGAACCGCATACCTAAATTTAATGACAACTTTGAAGTCACATCCATTTTATCGCCTATATAAAGTGCGCTCTCAAGCGCTTGCTCGGCGGGTACAACATTGGGTGTAACAATTGATTTTTCACCCCAGGGCTGATTACTGCCCGGATTTAGTTTATATAAAATACTGTTAAAGCCAATATTAAGGGTATTTTTAGTGTTTAGGTAATAGTTAAAATCGGTACGCAAATTTAACTGTCTAATGTTAAAATCAAATTTATAGGCATTTGCAGGGCTAACATCACTTTGTATTCCGTACCTGTAATAATCATACCCGCCTGTAAATACGCCATATAATTTATTATTGAAGGTGTGGCGCCATTTTAACGATAAGTTTCTGTTGCCGTAATTGTAACTGGTGTCACC
>CAMLFI010000311.1 GCA_946479225.1 uncultured Mucilaginibacter sp.
GAAGTTAACCACGCAACATTGGCTGGTCATACTTTCCAACACGAATTACAGGTTGCTGCTGATGCTGGCCTTTTAGGTTCAATCGACGCTAACCGTGGTGACGTTCAAAACGGATGGGATACTGACCAGTTCCCTAACGACATCAACGAAATAACCGAAGCTATGTTGATCATCCTGAAAGCAGGTGGTTTACAAGGTGGCGGTGTTAACTTTGACGCTAAAATCCGCAGAAACTCAACTGATCCGGCTGATTTGTTCTACGCTCACGTTGGTGGTATGGACATTTTTGCACGCGCATTGGTAACTGCTGATGCCATCCTGCAAAAATCTGATTACGAAAAGATCCGTACTGAGCGTTACGCTTCTTACGACAGCGGTAAAGGCAAAGAATTTGAAGAAGGCAAACTTTCTTTAGAAGATCTGCGCGAGTACGCTATTCAAAATGGTGAACCTGCTGTAATAAGCGGCAAACAGGAATACATTGAAAACCTGATCAACCGTTACATCTAATAGCTTATCAGCTTAATAATATTAAAGCGCTCTGATAAATTCGGGGCGCTTTTTTTGTTTAGAGGGGATGCTGTCCATTTTATTGCACTTATTGGCTTGCAGCGGGCTAATAAAAACACGCTAAAAGCAGTAAGTGTAAAAAATACAAACCTTTGTCGATAATATTTGTTCGACGCTGTTGTTATTACGTAACATAAAGGTTATAATTGTTGCAAAAAACCAATATAAAACATATGAAAGAATTATCTTTTGGCGATTATGCAGTATTTCTTATATACTTCGTCATCGTTGCAGCTTACGGTTTGTGGGTTTATAACCGTAAAAAAATTGTCGGTGTATCCTCATCAAAGGACTACTTTTTGGCCGAGGGTTCCCTTACCTGGTGGGCAATCGGTGCATCCTTAATTGCATCTAACATATCTGCAGAGCAGTTTGTGGCCATGAGTGGCAACGGTTTCACCATGGGTTTAGCCATATCAACTTACGAGTGGATGGCAGCAATCACCCTTGTTATTGTGGCCGTATTCTTTATTCCGGTTTATCTTAAAAACAAGATATTCACCATGCCGCAGTTTCTGCACCAGCGCTACAACAGTACCGTAGCAATGATCATGGCTATATTCTGGTTATTATTATACGTTATTGTAAACCTAACTTCTATCCTTTACCTGGGTGCTATAGCTATCCACGGCATATCCGGCATTAACTTCAACTTATGTTTGGGCCTGCTTGCTGTATTTGCTGTAATAATTACCCTGGGTGGTATGAAGGTAATTGGATTTACAGACGTTATACAGGTTTTCTTTTTGATATTAGGTGGTTTAGTTACAACCTACATCGCCGTTAACCTGGTTGCCAATCATTACGGTCAGCAGGGCGTAGTTAATGGTTTAACTATTATGTATGAAAAATACAACGACCATTTCCACATGATATTGAAACAGGACAATAAAAGCTACGGCGACCTTCCGGGTTTAACCGTACTGTTAGGTGGTATGTGGATAGTTAACTTAAACTATTGGGGCTGTAACCAGTACATTACCCAACGTGCTTTAGGTGCCGATTTAAAAACTGCCCGTGGCGGTATATTATTCGCGGCGTTCCTAAAGTTGTTAATGCCGGTGATTGTTGTATTGCCTGGTATTGCCGCTTACGTTTTGTTTAAAGAACAAGTATTTGATCCGGCCAGTGCGGCTAGCGTTGGCGAAAACCCTGATAACGCTTACCCCGTGTTATTGAACTTATTGCCTAATGGTGTTAAAGGTTTGGCTTTTGCCGCGTTAACTGCTGCCGTTGTTGCTTCGTTAGCAGGCAAGGCAAACAGTATCGCGACAATTTTTACACTTGATATTTACAAGAAAAAGATCAAACCTGAAGCTACCGAGAAAAACATGGTAATTGTAGGTAAAGTAACCGTTGTAGTAGCCATGGTATTAGGTGTGGTTATTTCACCGTTCCTGGGTATTGACAAAAAAGGTGGTTTCCAGTTTATACAGGAATATACCGGCTTTGTATCTCCCGGTATTTTCGCCATGTTTATATTAGGTTTCTTCTGGAAAAAAGCATCATCAAACGCTGCGCTTTTTGCAACAGTGGGTGGTTTTGGCATCTCTGTTTTCTTCAAGTTCCTGCCTAAATTCGCTGATCTTGAGCCATTAAAAAACACAGGTTTTTCTTTCCTGAATGCACAAAGTGGCCTATGGGAAATTCCTTTCCTTGACCGTATGGGTATTACGTTTGTAATTTGTATGATCGCTATGGTTATCATCAGCTTAATTGACGCTGCCCGCGGCAAGAAAACAAACGGCCTGGAAGTTGATGCATCAATGTTTAAAACAACCAACGGCTTTGCTGTTGGTGCGTTATTGATCATCGGTATATTGACTGCGCTTTATACAGTATTCTATTAATAGCTAACAACTATAATTGATATGAAAGCGTCCCGGTTAGCCGGGACGCTTTTTGTTTTATTAGGTGTACCTGAGCAAAACAATTGCGCCTGATAAAACATTATTAAGGCAGCGTAAAGCAATAATCTTACGTATATAAAGTATGCCTCATATTGCAGCAACATCGACCATTAATTTTCCATATAAAACAGAACAGCAAGCTGTAAAAGCGCAGGCTAAAGCCTTGTTTTCGGCCAACTTCCCGCAAACCGACAGGCTGATATTTGCTTTTGATAACACGGAGATCCTCAACCGCAATTTTTGTAAGCCACTGGATTGGTATGCCAGGCCCACCACTTTTGAGGAGCGGAATAATGATTATCAGCAGATAACATTAGAATACTCTATAAAAGCTATTGAGAATTGTACCGCTAAAGCAGGAGTCGCCAAAGAGGAAATAACAGATATCTTATTTGTATCAACCACCGGGCTTGCTACGCCGAGTATGGATGCGCTCATTATAAACGCGATGCGTTTAAATCCACATATCAACCGTATGCCAATTTGGGGCCTGGGCTGTGGCGGCGGCGTTTCCGGAATGGCGAAAGCTAATACTATTGCTATTGCTAACCCAAAAGCTATTGTGTTATTGGTGGCTGTAGAGCTTTGTTCACTTACATTAATAAAAAGCGATTACAGCAAGAGTAATTTCATCGGCTCAAGCCTGTTTTCAGACGGTGTAGCGGCTTGCATTATTAAAGGCGACGCACACAACGCTCCGAAACCAAAAGCGGCTTACGTGGCAGCCAGCAGCAAATTATATTATGATTCGCTTGATGTAATGGGCTGGGAGTTTAAGGACACCGGGTTTAAGGTTTTATTCTCTAAAGATATCCCTACATTTATCCATGAGAATGTAAGGCACGACATAACCGAATTCCTGCAAAATATAATTTAAAGCTAAGCGAGATTAAAAATTTTATCTTTCATCCGGGTGGCAAAAAAGTTTTAGACGCATATGCTGATGCCTTACAGGTGGAGGGGGATTTTCTAAAGAAAACGCGCGAAGTAATGAATGATAACGGCAATATGTCAAGCGCGACGGTTTTATATGTGTTGGATAAATTTATGACGGATGGCTTTAAAGATGGCTACGGTTTAATGATGGCTATGGGGCCGGGCTTTTCGAGTGAGATGGTACTGTTAAAGCTTTCAAATAATTAAACAATGTATTTCTGGGTATTCCTTGCTTTCCTTATCACACAACGGTTATCAGAGCTGTACATAGCCCGTCAGAACGAAAAATGGCTGCTGAAGCAGGGTGCTGTTCAATATGGGCAAAGCCACTACCCTTTTATGGTGGGTATGCATACGCTCTTTATTGTATCGCTGATTGTTGAATACAGCGTGCGGGATAATACCCCATTCGTTTATTATTTCCTGCTGGCATTTGTAGCGGTGTTATCTTTCAAATTCTGGGCCCTATCCTCACTAGGAAAATACTGGAACACCAAGATCTATCGCGTGCCGGGTGTCTATCCTGTAAAAAAAGGTCCGTACAAGATCTTTAAACATCCCAACTATATGGAAGTTGTTTTAGAGATAGCTATTATACCATTGGTATTTAATCTCTATTACACGGCTATAATTTTCTCAGTGCTAAACGCGATGATGCTTTATGTGAGAATAAGCGTAGAGAATAAAGTTTGGGCTGATGAATAACTCTGACTATTTAAAACAAATCCGAAATTGAACATCCGAAATCCGAAATCAAAATAAATTCGAAATCGAACAT
>CAMLFI010000312.1 GCA_946479225.1 uncultured Mucilaginibacter sp.
GCCCCGAAGAATTGGTACAACGCAAATTGCACTATGCAATGGTGGATGAGGTTGACTCGGTTTTAATTGACGATGCCCGTACACCTTTGATCATATCAGGCCCAATACCACGTGGCGATGAGCACGAATTTTACGAATTAAAACCACGCATTGAGCGTTTGGTAAACGCACAGCGTAATTACATTACAGGCGTTTTAAACGAAGCGAAAAAAGCAATTACCGCAGGTGATACAGGTGTTGAAGGTGGTGGTTTAGCTTTATTACGTGCGCACCGTGGTTTGCCTAAAAACAAAGCTTTAATAAAATTTTTAAGCGAAGGCGGTAACCGCAGTTTATTGCAAAAAACTGAAGGTTATTACATGCAGGATCAGAACAAGGAAATGCCTAAAGCTGATGCTGAACTATTTTTTGTTATTGATGAAAAGAATAACCAGGTTGAACTAACCGAAAAAGGTATTGAACTGATCACGGCTTCGGGCGAAGACCCCGGCTTCTTTATAATGCCAGACGTAGGTACAGAAATAGCCGAGATTGAAAAGTCAAGCCTTTCTGCCGAAGAAAAACTGGCTACCAAGGATGCCTTAATGCGCGATTTCTCTATCAAGTCTGATCGTATACACTCGGTAAACCAATTACTGAAAGCTTACACCTTGTTTGAAAGAGATACTGAATACATTTTGGACGAAGGCAAAGTAAAGATAGTTGATGAGCAAACCGGACGTGTGCTGGATGGCCGTCGCTATTCTGATGGCTTACACCAGGCTATCGAGGCTAAAGAGAACGTTAAGGTAGAAGATGCCAGCCAAACCTTTGCAACCATCACCTTGCAAAATTATTTCAGGATGTACCACAAACTTTGCGGTATGACCGGTACTGCTGTTACCGAAGCAGGTGAGTTTTGGCAGATCTACAAACTGGATGTAGTTGAGATACCAACCAACACGCCAACCAGTCGTGCCGATTTGCAGGATCTGGTTTACAGAACCGTTCGCGAGAAATATAATGCCGTTGCCGATGAGATAGTTAAATTAACTACCGAAGGACGCCCGGTACTGGTAGGTACAACTTCGGTTGAAATATCAGAGTTATTGAGCCGTATGCTTAAACTGCGTGGCATTAAACATAACGTGTTAAACGCGAAAATGCACCAAAAAGAGGCTGATGTAGTTGCAGAAGCCGGTAAAGCAGGTACTGTAACAATAGCTACTAACATGGCTGGTCGTGGTACAGATATAAAATTAGGCGAGGGTGTTAAAGAAGCAGGCGGTTTAGCCATTGTGGGTACTGAGCGCCATGAGTCTCGCCGTGTTGACAGACAGCTGCGTGGTCGTGCAGGTCGTCAGGGTGATCCGGGTTCATCTCAATTCTTTGTATCGTTAGAGGATAACCTGATGCGTTTATTCGGATCAGAGCGGATCTCTAACCTGATGGTGCGTATGGGTATTGAAGAAGGAGAGGTGATACAGCACTCTATGATCTCTAACTCAATAGAGCGCGCACAGAAAAAAGTAGAAGAAAACAACTTTGGTATACGTAAACGCTTGCTCGAGTATGATGATGTGATGAACTCGCAACGTACAGTTGTTTACACCAAACGTAAAAATGCTTTGTTTGGCGAACGTTTGGATGTTGATTTGAGCAACACTGTTTTTGATGTGGTTGAGGATGTCGTTACAGAATATAAAGAGCAAAACAATTACGAAGGCTTTACTTTAGAGTTGATCCGCTTGTTCTCTGTTGATACTGAGGTAAGCCAGGACGACTTTACCGGAACGGCTGTAAATAAATTGGTAGATACTGTTTTTGAAGAAGTCACCGATTTTTACAAACGCAAATCGGACGCTATTGCTGAGCAGGCATATCCTGTTTTAAAGGATGTGTTTGAATCGCGCGGTAATATTATTGAGAATATTGTGGTGCCATTTTCTGATGGTGTGCATGGTTTACAAGTAGCTGTTCCGCTAAAAAAAGCGGTAGATAACCGTGGTGTAGAAGTGGTAAAATCATTTGAAAAGAATGTTACCCTGTTCCTGATTGATGATGCCTGGAAAGAGCACCTACGCGAGATGGACGAGTTAAAGCAATCTGTACAGAACGCCGTTTACGAGCAAAAAGACCCGTTATTGGTTTACAAGTTTGAGGCTTTCCAATTGTTCCGCCAGATGTTGGCAACAGTAAATAAAGAGATAGTAAGTTTCCTTTTCAGGGGCGGTATTGCTACCCAGCAAGCGCCTGACCAGGTGCAGGAAGCAAAGCCACAGCCTAAAACAGATATGCGTAAAATGCGTACCTCAAAACCAGAATTGGTAGGAGAGGGTGACGGCGGCGGTTTGCCTGATGAGCTGCGCGAAATGCAAAAAGCATCGCCTGTTAGGGTTGATCAAAAAATTGGCAGGAACGATCCATGCCCTTGCGGAAGCGGAAAAAAATATAAAAACTGCCACGGAGTAGGTATGGCGTAAGCCCCACCCAACCCTCCCCTGAAGGGGAGGGCTATTAACAGTGCACAATTTAAAGTCTTCTCCTTTAGGGGAGATTTAGAAGGGGCTGACATTAAGAATAACAAAATGAATAAGCATCTGTTTATAAAGCAAATTTTAGCCTTATGATCAGATGCTTTTTATTTATATGTATTTTTATACCGGCATTTTGTGTCGCGCAAACACATGGCACTGTTAAGGTTTTTAAAGATGCGCGTATTGATAGTTTAATTGCGCACCGCAACGGACTTAAAAGTGTTAAAGCAGGAGGAAGCGCTTCCAGGTTTTCAACGCAGGGTTACCGTATACAAATTTTCAGTGGGGCAAACCGCAGAGATGCATATAATATACAGTCCCGCTTTCAGGAAGAATACCCGGGTGTGCGTACTTATATATCCTACAAAACGCCAGACTTTAAAGTGCATGTGGGCGATTTTAGACCACGCCTGGAAGCCGAAAAGCAAGTGCAGGATATGAGGGGAAGGTATACAGGCCTTTTTATAACAGCAGCAAGAATTAATCCGCCAAAAGCAGAGATACAATGATGAAGGAAAAGATACAGCAAATAGCAAAGAACATTTTTGACGATGTAGTAGCCAATCGCCGCCATCTGCATAGCCACCCCGAATTATCTTTTCACGAGGTGGAAACCTCTGCTTTTGTTGCAAAGCATTTAAATAGTCTTGGTCTTACTTATGAGCGCATGGCTGACAATGGTTTAGTAGCACTGTTAAAAGGCGAAAAACCATCTGATAAAGTAATTGCGCTACGCGCAGATATGGACGCTTTGCCTATTACTGAGGTTAATGATGTTCCTTACAAATCACAAAACGTTGGGGTGATGCACGCTTGCGGGCACGATGTGCATACGTCATCATTGTTAGGTGTAGCATCTATATTAACTGAATTAAAAAGCGAGTTTGGTGGCACCATTAAACTGATCTTCCAACCGGCAGAAGAAAAACTTCCCGGCGGCGCAAGCCTGATGATAAAAGAAGGTGTACTGGAAAATCCAAAGCCATCGGCAGTAATTGGTCAGCATGTTATGCCATTGATTGATGCCGGTAAAGTAGGTTTCCGCGCGGGTAAGTACATGGCTTCTACGGATGAATTGTATGTTACTGTTAAGGGCAAAGGCGGTCACGGCGCACAGCCACAACAAAATATTGACCCTGTGATTATTACCGCGCACATGCTTACGGCATTGCAGCAAATTGTAAGTCGTTTCTCTGATCCTAAAAGCCCTTGTGTGTTATCTTTCGGAAAAGTTATCGCCAACGGAGCAACCAATGTTATCCCTAATGAAGTTTACCTGGAAGGCACCTTCCGTGCAATGGACGAGGAGTGGCGCAAAGAGGCCCATGTTAAAATGAAAAAAATGGCCGAAGGCCTTGTGGAGAGTATGGGAGGAACAGTTGATTTTAACATAGTTAAGGGATACCCATACCTGATCAATGAGCCGGTACTAACCGAAAACGTCCGCAGTCATGCCGAAGATTATTTAGGCAAAGAGAATGTGCTTGACCTGGATATATGGATGGCAGCGGAAGATTTTGCTTACTACTCGCAGGTGGCTGATTCTTGTTTTTACCGTTTAGGTACCCGTAATGAAAGTCGCGGCATTACCTCATCAGTACATACCCCAACTTTTGATGTGGAGGAAACAGCATTGGAAACCAGCGTTGGCCTGATGGCGTATCTTGCAGTA
>CAMLFI010000313.1 GCA_946479225.1 uncultured Mucilaginibacter sp.
TTAAAGCCGGCTTGCTTTAGCTCGTTTATTACGGAGGTATTGCTGATGGCACTTTCAGAGATCTTCATAAAATCTGAAGGGATCTGATCAACCAAATCAAAAGATGTTTGTACAGATACAGTAAAGTCAGCCAAATTTCGGTTGTTAACGCCAATCGCATCCAGTTTGGGATGAATACTGCGCTGTAGTTCTTCCATATTGTGAACTTCCAGCAACACATTCAAGCCTAAGCTTTTAGCTAATGATGCCAGAGTATCTATTTCATTAGGTGTAAGTATAGCCGCTATCAGCAAAATAATATCGGCACCCCAGGCTTTGGCTTCCAACACCTGGTACTCATCTATCATAAAGTCCTTGCGTAGCACCGGTATCTGGTTTATGGCGCGGGCCTTTGCAAGGTCCTGTTGGGTACCCATAAAAAAGTCGGTATCCGTTAAAACCGATAGCGCAGATGCGCCTGCGGCAGCGTAGCCGGTGGTAACATCCTCAACACTTACCTTATCATTTATAATACCTTTTGAGGGTGACCTGCGCTTAAACTCGGCAATAATACCGGTGCGGGCAGGGTCCAGCAAAGATTCTCTAAACGAATAAGTTTCACGGTTAAACAGAACTGAACTCTCCAATTGTTTAACCGAAACGTTTGCCTTTGCCGCCGCTATTTCTTCGCGTTTGCGGACTACAATTTTATCAAGTATGGTCATAACCTTTTGCTGCTGCAAAGGTAAACTTTGATTGCTCATTGTTAAATTTAGGGGGGCTTATTTTGAAACCAACTCTTCCGAAACCAATTCCGTGCGGAGCGACAGCCAGTTTTGCATCATTTCTTTGCCAAACTCGGTAAGGATGGATTCGGGGTGAAACTGCACGCCCCTAACATCATAAAATTTATGCCTTAAAGCCATTGCAGAGTTATCGCGCTCATCAATAGCGGTAACGGTCAGCACGTCCGGAAGATTTTTTTCATCAACCACCCACGAATGGTATCGCCCCACCTTAAACTGATAAGGCAGGCCTTGAAAAAGCCGCTCGCTTTTATCGGTTACTTTTATGGGCGTAGCAATGCCGTGCATGGGCTGCTTTAAGTTATACAAGCTGCCGCCAAAAGCCTCGGCTATGGCCTGCTGCCCTAAACACACGCCAAAAATGCTTTTTGTAGGGGCATATTTTTTAATAACATCTAATAACAAACCTGCCTCGGAAGGAATGCCCGGCCCCGGCGAAAGGATGATCTTATCAAAGGCATCTACATCCTCAAGTTTGAATTTATCATTGCGCCATACTTCGCATTGCAGGCCAATTTCGTTAACCAAATGCACCAGATTGTAGGTAAATGAGTCGTAGTTATCAATAATTAGAATTTTGTTTTCCATTTTACACCTCCTGCCCGTCTTTTATTTTTTTAGGGGATTTATGTTTATACGTTTTATGTTATAGTTAGTTCTGATAAGACATTTTTTATATGTGATAGTTGCAGATACTACAACTCTTCCGCCATTTCGATGGCTTTTCTTAATGCTGCTATTTTGTTGTTCACCTCGTTAAGTTCGCTTTCGGCTACAGATCCTGCTACAATACCCGCACCCGCCTGGTAATGCAAGGTGTTATTTTTGCTCAGAAAAGAGCGGATCATAATGGCATGGTTAAAATCGCCGTTAAAACCTAAATAGCCAATGGCTCCGCTGTAAAAACTGCGTTTTATATTTTCGTTCTCGTCAATAATTTCCATGGCCCTGTATTTTGGCGCGCCGCTTAACGTTCCTGCGGGGAAGGTATCTGCCACCACCTTAAACGTAGGCACATCAGGCAATAACTGCCCGCTAACTTTTGATACCAAGTGAATTAAATGCGAATAATATTGCACCTCTTTAAAAGCCTTAACCGATACATGGTCGCAATGGCGGCTCAGATCATTACGTGCCAGATCAACCAGCATTACGTGTTCTGATGACTCTTTTGGATCGTTCTTCAAACTCATTGCTATCTCGGCATCTTTCTCATCATCGCCGCTGCGTTTAAAGGTACCCGCAATAGGGAATATGGTAGCGTGGCGGTCTTTTATGGTGATCTGTGCCTCGGGCGATGAACCGAAGATCCTAAAATCGCCAAAATCAAAATAGAACAAATAAGGCGATGGATTAATGGAGCGCAAAGCACGATACACATTAAATTCGTCGCCGGTAAACTTTTTAGAGAAAGCCCGCGATGGCACTATCTGGAAAACGTCGCCACGGTAAATGTGCTGCTTCATTTTCTCCACTATCGCCATAAATCCTTCATCGCTCAGGTTTGAGCTTTCTTCGGAGTTACTCTGGAAGCTATACTCAGGGAAGTTTTTATTTTTTATCAGATCTTCTATACGGCTGATGCCCGATCCGTCATCATCACCCTCGGTAGCGTTATGGAATATATACAACTCATTTTTAAAGTGATCAATAGCAATAATGTACCTGTAAAGATGGTATTGCATTACCGGTATTTTGCGCGCGGTCTCGTCGCTCTTTTTTAGGGTGATGGTTTCAAAATGCTCTACAGCCTCGTGAGTAAAATAGCCAAACAAGCCGTTTGACGTAATTTTCAGCGGGATCTCGGTAGTTTCAAAACTTTCTATAAAATCGCTTATCTGGTCTATCAGCTCAAAGCTGCCTTCCGTTAATTCTTCTTTTGCACCAAAGGGATAAGTTTTGGTCAGCTTGCCATTATCTAACAGCAAGCCGGCAAATGGCTGGCAGCAAACAAAGCTATGGCTGTTTTCGCGGCTATGATAGTCTGAGCTTTCCAGTAGCAGCGAATTAGGGAACACGTCGCGCAGACGCAGATATATGCTTACCGGCGTTGTGGTATCGGCAAGTAGTTTTTTATAAGTGGTAGTAATTTTAAACTTTTTCATTGATTATTAAATATGGCATAAAACAAAAAACCCGGCAGATTGGGGCTCGCCGGGTTTTTGTAATAGGTTTACAATTTGATTAGTCTTGCTGATCACAAACGACTCCGGCTGCCCAATTTAATGAGTGCCACCAGTAGTTTTTATTGTTGTTTTTGATCATTGTGGTCACAAATTTATAAAGAAAATTGAATTAGCAAAATTTTTATGTTCTTTTTTTAGCTGGCACCAAATAATCCACGGCCGCTTTGAAGAATAGCCACGACAATTACAAGTAAAGCCAGCGAATACGAAATAGCTATAGCGCGAAATTTAGCATCGTGCAATACCGCTTTTTTTGACCGGCTGTGGCCTATAGTTATAAGCGCTACGGCAAATAACATCATAACAGCGTGTTCCATTGTCCAGTAACGTGCGGTATCATCTTTCATGGTTGCTTTAGTAAACTGCACAAACGGACTAACAAAATATAATATCAACCCGATTAAAAACTGCGTATGCACGGATATCATGGCAAACAGGTTTAACTTGCGGTTACCATTGGTGTAAGAGCTTTTGCTGAACCAGCCCACAAAGGCTACCAATATAGCTACTACTACCAGCAGCATTACTAAATATCTGAAACCTGAATGGAGATGTAAAAGGAAACTGTACATAACTGAATTTTTTTTACGAATATACGAGAAAGGTTATACGTAGTACGTTTTAGGTTTTACGTTTTTTATTTATGAGCTATAAACTTATCCCGCGAAACTAAATTTTCCTAAAAGAACGGAAGGATTACCTCCCACGGATAAAGGCTCCCCCGCAAGCGCTTCATTACCTAACAAAGCAAATAATATAGCTTCTTTAGCATCCGGGTTAATACCCAGACTGCCGGTGTCATTAATTTCTGTACGATAAAGTCTCTTTTTCAGGTAATCCATCACAAACGGATTTTTTGCTCCGCCGCCGCTCACAAACATTTTAGCGCCTTTGGGCATGTAGGCACGGGTAAAATCAGCAATTGCTTTGGCGGTAAAGGCGCTAAGAGTGCTAATCACATCCTCTGGTGCTATGTGGCTAGTGCCTGATCGCTCCTGCGCCGCGCGTACGTACTCCTCATTAAACAACTCCGGCCCGGTGGTTTTGGGTGGCTCTTCCTGGAAAAAGGGATGCTTGAGTAGCGAGTTTAACAAGCCCTCGTTCACCGTACCTAAATTGGCAATGGCCGAATCTTCATCAAATGCTTTGTTAAAAAACTTACGGCTAAACGTATCTATCAAAGTATTGCCTGGCCCAATATCTGAGCAAAG
>CAMLFI010000314.1 GCA_946479225.1 uncultured Mucilaginibacter sp.
CTTAGGGCGCTTTGCTCATTATAAACGCTATTGTCATTAAGCAGCAAAATAATGTTTTGCGCAAATTGCTTAGCGTCATCGGTAACCAGGCAACCATTCATTGTTTTATTAGGCAAGCCATCTACCCCGCGGGTATTGCATACCACCGGCAGGCAATGCGCCAACGCTTCAACAACCTTTACCTTAACGCCGGTACCGCTTAGCATTGGGCAAAGTGCTATTTTGGATTGCGCATAAAGCCCGTCAAGGTCATCAGCAAAAACTATTTGCTCTGCTTCCTTCCTATCACCCAAAACTTTATTGATACCGCCCACCATGCATATCCTGGTATTTTTTGGCAGCAAAGGATAAACTTCATCAAAAAACCAGCGGGCTGATCGCTCATTGTGCACATTGTTGCTGGCCACGTAGATCAGGTCGTATATTTTTTCGGGCGGATTGCTAAGCTGCTCTTTTGGCTCCATCATCAGCGGCACTAGCCGCACATTATTTTTGCAGAACTGCCCAAATACATATTGCTCCTCGCCAGAGATAGCCCATACTTCATCAAACTTATCAAGCCGTTTTATTTCGTCCTGAAAAGTTATGCCCAGATTAAAGCTTTTACGATATTTAAACTGTGCTGTGATAAAATCGTGTGTATCAATATAAGTTTTTGCATCTTTTAACAATTCTTTTTTTGATACCAGTTCGGCGTAATAGATATAGCTGATAATGATATGATCGTACGTATTCCCTTTCAATACATCCTCAAAAGCGCGTTTAAGGGTAAGCGTCATAAAAGTTGGAATGTCAGACCGCAACGGAAATGTGAACCAATAATAGATAAGGTCCCATAGTTTATATCGCAAAAAGTAAAATAGCGGATTAGTCTTACCCGGTTTGCGCGGCAGCAGGTAAACATTTTGCGCCAGGTTGTTACTTTTTATAAAGTGAACAGTTTCGGATGTGCTGCCCCTGTCAATTCCCTCGTATTGTAAGGTAGCAAAATCAACCTGTATCTTCCGTTCCTTAAAATATTTAAGCAATTCTACCGCACGCGTTTTATTACCCGCGTTTTGCTTAGCCACATCATCCGGAAAAAAGTACAGTACCTTTTTCATTTCACTAATTTATAGTTTCTGTACTCGCTAATGCGCCACCCTGTAAGGTCCTCTATTTTTTGCAGTAGTCTACGCCTAAAAGTGGCTTTTCTATGCAGTTGCTTCAGGTCTACGTCCAGTTTCCAGTTGGTGGCATCAATACGCTTTTGCATAACTGCCGGGTGTGTTCCTGTAAAGTGGATCAGCCTGTCAGCATTTTTGTAATCAAACTCATACGTTTCGGGTACGTGCTGCTCTATCCACGCATCATCATGATAAAACTTATTAAAGCTGCGCAGTTTGTGTTTTAATCCCGATGGTGGCTTAACCCAGCCGTAGTGATAAATATAAGCATCTATCAGCTTAACATTCAACTTCCGGTTATCGTTCCACCTAAAACCCTGCGCATCACGGTAAGAGCGGATACCTTTATTATTGCATACAATGCGAATCTCGCGGCGGTACCAGCGGCGCGAATGCCCATAATAATCGTACGACCCATAAAAGTGCAGGTATTTAAAGAGCAAGCCTTCAATTTTGGGATTATTAAGATTGTCTTGCATTTCTTTGCGTATCAACTCATGATACTTTTCGTGCACGCACTCATCACCCTGAATATAAAAGGCCCAATCAGCATCTACGGCTATCGCATCAAAAGCTTTATCAGTTTCCTGTGCGAAAACAGTCCCTCCTTCGCGCAGGCTTTCATCCCAAACGGTATTTATTATTTTTATTTTAGGCGAGTTGATGCTTTTTACCAGATCGGCAGTTTCATCATCACTATTGCCCAGTGCTACAACAAACTCATCGCAAAGCGGCAAAACCGAGGTAATAGCCTCAACAATAGGATAATCGTTTTTTACTGCATTGCGTATAAAAGTGAATCCGGCAACCTTCATTTAAATTGTATGCGTTGTACCTTAAATAAAGTACTTATTTTGTGTACATATTATTTAAACAGCAAGCACCAAATATACATTGTCTGTTATAAATAATTTGAATAATAGCATAGTGAAAGAAAACTACCCGTTAGTATCCGTAGTCATTGTAACCTATAACGCCTCTGCAACCCTACAGGCTTGCCTGGACAGTATTTATCAGCAGCGTTACCCCGCTATTGAAATTGTAGTGATAGATGGCAACAGTACCGATGGAACGGTTAACATTATACAGCAAAATTCTGCGCGGTTAGGCTATTGGGTAAGCGAGAAGGACGCAGGTATTTATGATGCCATGAATAAAGGCATAAAGCATATAACCGGCGACTGGGTTTATTTTTTGGGTGCCGATGATGTATTGTTTGATGGCTTTAGCGACCTATGTGCCGAATTGAAAGACCATAACCTGATATATTACGGCCGGGTGATGACCTTGGGCGGGCCAACAATCCCGGCAGATGCATATGCCTTTGCTAAATATGGATTATGTCACCAGGCTATGATCTATCCTAAAGAGGTATTTAATGGCCGCGAATTCAATACCCGTTATAAAATATCAGCAGATTATGCTTTTAATATGGGCTTGTTTAACAGCGGGCAATTTACGTTTGAATTTAAAGATCATTTGGTAGCTAACTTTAACCAAACAGGTGTATCAAGCACATCAACGGATAAAGTTTTTGAGAACGACCGCGCCACTTTGGTGCGTAAATACTTTGGTTCAGCAATATGGCTACGTTTTTTGTTTTGGCGGTTTAAGAGGTCGCTGAAAGGGCAAAAAAGTTAAGGCCCTAATACTTCTTCGTACAGGTGTATATATTGTTTCGCGGCGTTCTCCCACGAAAATTTTGCCGCGTGTGCCATTACGGCTTCCGCCCTGCTGTTCTCTATATGATCTTGCAATCCCGTTTTAAAAACGTGCTGCATATGTTCTGGGTCAAAATTGCTAAAATAGTAAGCGGCGTTACCGCCAACATCCGGCAGCGATGTGGCATTCGCTAAAAAAACAGGTTTGCCAAAATGCATGGCCTCTATAACCGGCAAACCAAAACCCTCGGCAACTGATGGAAAAACAAATGCCAGGCAATTTTTAAAATACCAGGCTTTGTCATCATCACTTACGGGGCCGGTTATAATAACACGGTCGGCACAACCAAATTTCTCGGCGGCTTCTAGTATCCGGGCTTTATGAGGTGTTTCAATGCCGGCTATTACCAGGTGCAGGTCATTGTCTTGCAGCAAGGCGGGGATATGATGAAACCCTTTTTGCGGCGATAGCAGACCGATGGTGAACAGAAAAGGCTTAACAGGTGCGTGTGCCGGTTGATGCCCATCAGGTACCATCAGTTTATCTGCACCATTATATATAACGCTCATTTTAGCAGCAGCTTCGGGGATCAAGCGTATCACATCATCAGCAACAAACTTTGAAATAGCGACTACCTTATCACAATAACTTATAAATTTCCGCAGCTTAGCAACCCGCTTATTGACGTTTCTTTCTGACTTAAAAGCAAGGTGCACGTTGTTTACATCGTGAATTGTCATTATTTTTTTACCGCTAACGCGATACGGCCTTAAGCGACAGGTTTGATCAGTAAAATGAACAACATCAAAGTCGCGCCCATGCGGAAAAAATAAACGGTGCAGCCTAAAAAGATGAATAATATTGACGCGCTTATTAAAATAAGTAGTTATCTTAAATAAATAATAAGTTAAGTTGAATCTGTTATTGTTGTGCTTCAGCAATGCATCGCCCAAGCCCTTGCCAAATGAATAATACCCTGAGTTGGGGTTCTTCATAGAATCAAACGTCACTAAAACGGATGGCTTCTTCATTATTTGCTTATCTTGCTGATAGGTGCAATTATAAAGTATATTAATTTATGTTGCGATAATTTTATTCATTTGCAGATACATGGCAGCGGCTCAAAAAATTCCAACAACACTCAGCTCCGACGATTTTAAAACCGTCGCCAGGGCGCTTACTATTGTTGAGAACGACCTGCCAGGATGCGATGAGCTTTTAAGAACCCTTCAGTTTGCTAAACCATCTACTATAATAGGTATCACCGGTCCGCCGGGGGCTGGTAAAAGTACTGTGGTAAACGAGCTGATAAACCGATTGCTTGCCAGAGGGAAAAAAATAGCTGTGC
>CAMLFI010000315.1 GCA_946479225.1 uncultured Mucilaginibacter sp.
CCCTGCCCCTTTTTACGGCAGATCATATTTTATAATTACATTTTTTAAAAAGTATTTTTTTGGAGCATCGTGCTTAATAGCGCTGATGCTCTTTTTATCAGGATGCGCCACGTATAACGACCAGGTGCTGCCTTATTATAAAAACGTACGGACAGGTAATTATCAGGAAGCGGAAAAACAACTTGATAAAAATA
The DNA here is from genome assembly GCA_946479225.1 of uncultured Mucilaginibacter sp. Next base: position 195 of record CAMLFI010000315.1, read on the forward strand.
GCCTTATTCAAAAGCCGCGTAACCAGTTGCTTTTTTTAATGGAGAAGGGCCGTATCAGCCACCTAAACGGAGAGTACGAAAAGAGCAATCAATATTTTAATGGGGCAGATTCTTTGTTGGAGAATAGTTTAACCGATGCAGGCGATGCAGCCGTTGGTGTATTGGTAAACTCTATGTCGCAGCGCTATAAGGGCGAGGATGTGGAGAAATTTATGATCCACTATTACAAGGCGCTTAACTACATCTACCTGGGTAAAAAAGAAGATGCCATTGTTGAGGCGCGCCGTATTTCGCTACAAGCGCAGGAACAGGGCGATAAATTCAATAACAAAACCAACCGCTATAGTAATGATGCCTTCTCGTTGATGCTGCAGGGGATGCTTTATGAAAGCGATGGCGATATTAACAACGCTTTTATATCCTACCGTAATGCTGTAGAACTTTATCAAAATAGTCCGGATAAAACCTGGTACGGTACAAGTATGCCGGCGGGCCTAAAGCTAGACGTGATACGCACCGCTCAGCTGAACGGCTTTATGACGGAAGCCGACCAGTACGAAAAAATGTTCGGCATTACCTATATGCCAATGCCACCAACAGACGGCGGCGAACTGATAGTCTTTTGGGAAAACGGCCCTGCACCTGTTAAAACACAGGTTGATATGTATTTTGGATTAATAAGAAACAGCAACGGCGACCTGTTCTTCAGCGATGCTACCGGTGGCTGGGTTATCCCCTTCAACTATACCGGCGACCGCAGGCGGGTAAACACAAAATCGGTAGAGAGCTTGCGGGCAGCATTCCCTAAATACATTCCGCAGAATCCATACTTTACCAATGCTACCTTATCTGTGGATTCCGCAAAAACAATAACTTTTGAAAAAACTGAAGATGTAAATGAAATAGCCATTAAAACCTTACAGCAGCGCACCTTAAGCGAGGCAGGTAAGGTACTATCGCGTTTAGCTGTTAAAAAAATAGCGGAATACGGCCTGCGGGAAGCTGCTAAAAGCAGCAACGGACAAACAAATACCCTGCTAGAAGGATTAGGTTACGGTATGCAGCTTTACAGCCTGCTATCAGAAAAAGCGGATACCCGTAGCTGGCAATCGTTGCCCGGCAGTATAAGCTACGCTCGTATCCCCTTAAAAAAAGGTGAGAACCAAATCAGTATTACACTTAAAAGCGAAAGGGGAACCGACGAGGTGAAAACCATAAAAATAACCGGCGACGGCAAGCTCAAGTTTTATAACTACGCTACTTTAAGGTAAGGTATCTGCCAAATTATAACATCGGTGGCCCTTTTTTCTTTTTCAGTTTTAGGTTAAGCAGCTCTACCAATACAGAGAATGCCATAGCGAAGTAGATGTACCCCTTAGGTATATGCTGATCCAGCGCTTCGGCTAATAACGATACACCTATCAACAATAAAAATGACAGCGCCAGCATTTTAACTGTAGGGTGCTTATTCACAAAGCCCGCTATGCTACCCGCCGACCATAGCATTACCCCAATGGCCAGGACAACAGCTGCAATCATGATCTCTATATGCTCAGCCATACCCACGGCGGTAATAACCGAATCGAGCGAGAAAACGATATCCAGTATAACTATCTGCACTATGGTGCCCCAAAATGAGCGGCCTTTTACAGCGGTAATACTTTCATCGCCTTCTTCCAGTTTATGATGAATTTCGGCAGTGCTTTTATAAATAAGGAACAAGCCGCCTATCAATAAAATAAGATCGCGGCCGGATATAGCTAAATTAGAAACCCATTCTTCGTTGGTTACACCCACCCAGTTAGCAACGTTAAAAAGCGGGCTTGTAAGCGTCATTACCCAGCTTATTGATAACAGCAACAATACGCGGGTTACCATGGCAACTGATAAACCAATTGTCCTGCCCTTTTTTTGTTTGTTTTTGGGGAGTTTATCCGTAAGGATTGATATAAAAACGATGTTATCAATACCTAATACGATCTCGAGTACGGTGAGCGTAAAAAGTGATATCCAGGAGTCGGCCTGAGTAAATATTTCCATGTGGGCGAAATTACAAAATTAGCTGCATGAACAACGCAGCTAATTCACAAAACGCCTCGGTAGGATAAGTGTTTGAATGGTTTTATAAAATAAACCAGTCGGTGGTAAAGTCCTTACAACCCGTACATCTGTCTAAAACAACCCCTCATAATGTCTATTCAGACCATTTTTAAGACGACGGGTTAACTCTAAATTTGGTTCATCAAACAACAAAACCGATGAAAGATCAAGATTTTACAACAACCTTTACGGTTGATCAAACACCTCAGCAAGTTTATAATGCTATCACTCATCCGCGCGGATGGTGGTCTGAAGAAATTACCGGTAATGCCGACAAGGTAAACGACGTATTCGATTATCACTTTGAGGATGTTCATGCCTGCAAGGTTAAAATTGAGGAACTGGTTCCGGGAAAGAAAGTGGTTTGGCGCATACTTGAAAACGATTTTAACTTTACCACAGATAAAACAGAATGGGTGAACACCAAAGCGGTGTTTGATATAGCCGCCGACGGAGATAAAACCAATGTTACCCTTACGCATCATGGTCTTACACCCGCGGATGAGTGTTTTGAAGCATGCAACCAGGGATGGACGCATTACATGCAGGTTAGCCTGAAAAACTTTATCAGTACCGGCGTAGGCAATCCTAACAAAACCGGGGCTCCGCAAACAGAAACGGAAAGCAAACTATTGAGCAGATGATATAAGTTACAGTCAGAAATGCAGATATTTGCTATCTGCTATGAAATACGCGCATTTACTGCTTTTGCTAATTTTTTGCTCTACCACGGATGCCCAGGTACTGCGTAAACGTACCGCCAAGCTAATGGGCGCGCGTTGGGATTTTACCATAGTTGCTAAAGACAGCATTACCGCCGAGCGGAACATTGATATCTGCATTGCAGAAGTTACCCGGATAGAGAACCTGATATCCGACTGGATACCGGCCACACAGGTGTCCCAAGTGAACAGCAACGCCGGAGTAAAGCCGGTGAGGGTTTCTTCAGAGGTCTTTGAACTGACCAAACGCGCTTTGCATTTATCTGAGATAACCGGTGGTGCGTTTGATATCAGCTTTGCGGCTATGGACAGGATCTGGAAGTTTGATGGCACAATGACCCAAATGCCAACGCCTGACGCGATCAAAAAATCGGTAGAGAAAGTTGGTTATAAAAACATTGTTATGGATAGCACCAACTGCACCATCTATCTAAAACTTAAGGGAATGAAGATCGGTTTGGGCGCATTAGGTGAAGGCTACGCAGCCGACCGTTGCCGAAAGATAATGCTGGCACGGGGCATCAAAGCCGGCATTGTAAATGGGTCAGGCGATATGAGTACCTGGGGTAAGCAACCCAACGGAAAGTATTGGACCATTGGCATAACCAATCCTGCTAAAACGAATGAACTTATCAAGGTGATTAGTTTAAAAGAAGGGTCGGTAGTTACATCCGGCAGCTATGAGAAATTTGTTGAGTTTAACGGCAAACGCTACAGCCACATTATTAATCCTAAAACAGGATATCCGGCCACAGGTTTAACAAGCGTTACGGTGTTCGGACCCAGCGCCGAGGCAGCCAACGGGTTCAGCACATCCATGATGGTATTGGGGAAAGACGCCGCATTAAAGTTCATCAAAAAGTTCCCGGCGTACCAATATCTTATCATTACAGATAGCGGGCAGATCATCTCATCGGGGCAATTGGGCGTGAGAAAAAGGCACCTTTAGCCTGTTCCAAAAAATATAAAGCCTCGTGATAGTTAAAAAACGGTTGACGGTATTAAGTATTTGACTATCAGACAACTTGCTTTTTAAGGTGAAACACTTTGGAACAGTTTGGAACACTTCAGGGCCGGTTTTTTGCGTTTTTGAAAGAAATTTGGAACAGTTTGGAACACTTGAAAAAGCGGATTTGGAACACCAG
>CAMLFI010000316.1 GCA_946479225.1 uncultured Mucilaginibacter sp.
ACAGTCCATTTGAAATGAACGACAAGCCTGTTATCAATTTAGTATCGCTTTTGTAGCTGCTTGAAAAGCTTTCTTTGCCATTTATTTTAATGGTGGCGTGTTTGTTTTTAACGGTAAGCTCTACATCCGTCCATTGGGTAACATCAAAAGATATCGGGGCCAGGTTGGTGTCTTTGCCGCTTATTTTTTTTTCGCCTAAATACACCACCGCTTCGCTGGCACATCCCTTCGGGGTGCTTTTTATAAGCATGAAATATCGTTGAGCGTACGCCTCAATAGCTATATAAGGACAAAAGTTGTTGCTTATTTCTTTCATCCGCACGCGGGTTTTCAAGCTAAAGTTTTCGCTGCTAACCTCCAATTTTTCAGGGAAGTAAGAATACAGGTATAATTTCCCCTTTTCAGGAGCTACCCTATTTTTAATAAGATCAGCGGGCGATAAAGACAAAACCCCCTTATCTATCGGCCTATCAGCCTTAATGTATTCGGTTTGATACTTAATTTTATTCTCATTAGCATAAAAGACCCAATCGCGCGTGGGAACGCTTACCGGGACGGCTTTTATAATAGAATCATTAGCTATAAGTTTAGCAATATGATAACCCGGTTCGTAATATATATCAGTGAGGGTATGCGTGTTTTTGTAAATGCGTATCCGCCGGTTTTTATCCCATGATTGCTGAATAAAAAAACTGTCGGCCTGTACGTCATCAATATTATAATTGAACACCACAGTATTGGGAATATCATTGCCGGTGGTTTTGTGTGCCGAAAAGGAAGCTTTTTCAAAGCGATTATTTTGCCATTTCGGCGGCAGAAAGTAAAGTCCGGTTAGCACGATAGCGAGCAGTACCAATCCCAGCATGGCCGGTAAAGCCAGTTTCTTTTTTTGGGCCGGGGATACTTTTTCGGGGGTATGGACGCTTTTTTCATTTCGGCTTACCGAAGCCTTATACTCTTGCCATGTTTTAAAATCAAAATAGTTAGCTATAGCGTTTAACGTTGCAATTTGAGGCATGCGGCTGAAACTGCCATTGGCAAGGCGTTTTATAGTGATGCCGCTAATAATAATGCCCGACTTTTTTTGCAACTCAGTGCTTATATGTTCAAAGTCGCGCTGCGTCATGCTGCCTGGGTGTAACCAGCCATTTAACCTGAAAATTTCAAGCAAGCTATCCTGAATCACTTTTTTATCGTCCATATAAACGGCAACTAAATTTGCCGGGCTTTTGAAGGGTTTTGCCCGGGTTTTGTTTGCGAAATTATGTATTTCTGGTAGTTATTTGTTGCTGTAAAAATCTTAAAAACAAGCAAATGACAAACTTAAAGATCTACGGACGAATTTTTTATGGCATAGGGATAGCCGGAATAGGCGGTATGCATTTTTTTTACCAGGGGATAAGGCCCGTAATTGCGCCCATCCCGCCGGAAGCAACAGCCAGTGTCTCCATTTTAGTATATTTAATGGGGCTTTATATTGCGGCCTCGGGATTATTAATTGCCGTTGGCAAATATGTTAAGCCAACGGCATTAATACTTGGGGTGTTCTTTTTTTTATGCCTGCTGTTGGGGCATGTGCCCGGTCGCCTGCAAAATCATCCTGAAAATATCGGTTTTTGGACTGACGCTATAAAGATGCTTGCATTATCGGGCGGAGCATTTATAGCCGCGTTAGCTTATCCGGAAGAAGGGCCGTCGGCGTTTTTTGATAAGCTCAATAAGATAGCCCCTGTAGGTATTGGGTTTTATGCCTTTATGCTTTGCATTTTTGGCATTGAGCACTTGCTGGCAGCCGAACCCATAAGCAAATCTGTGCCTAAATATATTCCCTGGCCGGTGTTTTGGACCTATTTGGCCGGCATAGCCCTTGTTGGCACGGGCCTATCGTTTTTTATTAAATTTAAAGTGAGGCAAATCGGCCTGCTGATGGCTTCAGTGTTGTTTTTATGGTTGGTAATGTTTCATTTATATTACGCGTTCAGATTTCCGCATTTTCGTGATGGCGAAAATATTATAGGCTCTTTTGAATGTCTGACTTTTTGCGGGACGGTACTGTTGATCTCTTTTACATATCCGAGGGTGACTAACGCGGGCATCAACTAAAAACAACAACAAATACAGTACAAATCCTCTTAGATAATATCTAAGGGGATTTTTTGTTTTTTGGGGGATTTAAGAAGTGTTTTATAGAGATTTTCTTTATAGTGGAAGCTCTTATTAAAACTTCATTAGGCGTATTTCTCCCACCATTGTGCGATTGTCTGTGATTTGGCATGCTTGTAGCCAGCTGTTATATTAACGGACACCCCCGGTATTACATTGGATTCCCCACCTTCAAACCAGCCTGATTTAGCGTTTCACTTTGAAACGAAATTCACCCAATTTCGCAATCACCTGTAAAACAACTAATTACAGTGATTTTACAGCTAATTTTCCTGACGAATAAGTAGTTTCACGGCGTTTCACCTAAAAAATTAAATAACTGGATATCAGACCATAACAAAAAACAGCGTTTCATTTCGTTTCATTTGTTTCATGTTTTTGTGAAACACTTCCATCCGCCAGACGATGTAACGGAAGCACATTGAACGCTGAAATAGGATCAGAGCACAAGTCGCGGCATTACCCTCCCCATATTCCCCCCATTTTTCTATCTTTGCCCTCGAAAAACAGACATACACAATGACCGGAACAGATAAATTAATACCAACGATAGTAGATAACGTGCGCGAAGCGCAAAACGAGACCATTCTTTATAAAGAACTTTTTGCTGATGCCGGCGCGGCAGTAAAAAGTAACCAGTTCTTGTTTTTTATAAAGCCCGAGATCACCGTTAAAAACGACAGCATAAAATTAGAGGAGATATTGAAACTGATCTTCGCGAAGATCGACGAGTTTGGTTTTTCTGTACATGATATAAAGATCCTGACAGCTAAATATCTTGATCAGTTCAACATCATTGCGCAGCATTACGGCGTTATTAACCAGATAGCATCAAACGCGGTTGGCAACATGAGCCAGGGTGCTAAGGAAAAGTTCCAGGAGCTTTTCGGCAAGTCGGTAAACGACGCGAAGGTTTTAGGTGGATTAGAGTTTTTAAGGGAATATCCCGAATTTACCGCCACTTCGCTTGACTACTTAAGCCAAAACATAGGCAGCAAAAAACTGGCGGGTGGCACTTATGTTGTTGAGGTTAAGCTGGATGACGAGACCGTGTATTTAATAAATGGCTTTCATGGCCGTCAGTTAAAGCAATTTACCGATAAAGGCAAGAGCATTATCGTAATGTCGTTATCAAGTGATACGGATTGGAGCAACGCCAGGAACAACTTTATAGGTGCTACTGATCCTACCAAAGCCAACGCGGGCAGTTTAAGAAGGTCATTTTTAGACAATAAAGAGAAATTGGGATTACCAGATGTATCGCAGGGCGCCAACGGCGTGCATTTATCGGCTGGTCCGGTAGAAGCGTTAGTCGAATTGCAACGTTATAACTCCAACTTCTCAACCGGCGAGGCGAAGGCCTTTACCGAGTTCAGTTTCGGAAAGCAACTTGCTGAAGCCTTTGATGAAAACGCGGTGCAAAGTATCGTTCAGAACAAGAATGTTAACGTTGCCGGAAAGTCGACATCAGTATTTGATTTGACAGAAGAGAAAAACAGTAGCGAAGCGTTGGCTATGCTGAAAGAGCTGTTTTAAGGAACGGTTTAAGTATATAGAAAAGGCGATGTATCATTGGATGCGTTGCCTTTTTGCATTTGCGCCTACCTGCAATAACAGCGCGCATTTAACCTGCCAATATTAATGTAAAAAATAAATCCCAGATACCTCATTTTTTCTATCTTTGCATCCCGACGCTGGAGTCGGGAATATCCTGCCTCAGCGCATAGAAATAGTTAATAGTTGATGGGTTGTAGTTAATAATAACTAATATTCATCAGCCATAGCACCAAAAAAGACTATGCCAAAAGACAACTCCATTAAATCAATCCTCATTATCGGTTCGGGCCCTATTATTATTGGCCAGGCCTGCGAGTTTGATTACGCCGGCTCGCAAGCTGCATTATCGCTAAAAGAAGAAGACATCTCGGTTTCCATTATCAACAGCAACCCGGCCACTATCATGACCGATAAGGTTATTGCTGACCATGTTTA
>CAMLFI010000317.1 GCA_946479225.1 uncultured Mucilaginibacter sp.
TAACATCATCACAGTATCTGTAAAAAGTAATAAGCGCAACATTACACAGGTAAATGATTACGCCGAAAATGTATTGATGGAAGGCTTGCAAACCATACCCGGTGTAAGCGCCATCAATATCCAGGGCACGCGTCAGTATGCTATGCGTTTATGGATAGATCCTTCTAAGCTAACCGATTTGGGCCTGGCTGCTAATGATATATCTACAGCGCTTAGTCGCGAGAACGTTGAACTACCTGCGGGTAAAATTGAAGGTAACAAAACCGAATTGAGCATAAGAGCGGTGGGTAAAATGACCACCGAAAAAGAGTTTAACGACCTTATAATACGCGCCGATAGCAACAGGGTTATTCGTTTAAGTGATATAGGCTATGCGGTAATGGGCTCGGCAAATGAGCAAACTGCTTTTAAAGAGTCAGGTTCGTTGCAGGTGGCATTGGCAGTTGTGCCCCAACCTGGTGCCAATTATGTAGAAATAGCCAAAGAGTTTTATAGAAGATTCGACCAGTTAAAAAAGGATCTGCCCGAAGATATAGAGGTGAAGATATTGGTTGACAAAACCAAATTTATCCAGCAATCAATTAAAGAAGTTGAAGAAACACTGGCTATATCGTTTATACTGGTGGTAATTATTATTTACCTTTTCTTCCGCGACTGGCTTATTGCTTTCCGTCCGCTTATTGATATACCTGTATCGTTGATCGGTACGTTCTTCATCATGTACGCATGTGGTTTTTCCATCAACATTTTAACGCTGTTAGGTATAGTGCTGGCAACGGGTTTAGTGGTGGATGACGGTATAGTAGTAACGGAGAACATCTATAAAAAGATAGAGGAAGGGATGGAAGTGCGCCGGGCTGCGTTCGAGGGATCGCGCGAGATTTTCTTCGCGGTAATATCTACATCAGTTACCCTTGCCGCGGTGTTCTTGCCGGTAATGTTCCTGCAGGGCTTCACGGGCCGCTTGTTCCGCGAGTTTGCGGTGGTGGTGGCAGGTTCGGTTCTGATATCGGCTTTCGTGTCACTCTCTTTAACACCTATGTTGAGTGTTAAGTTTATACGTAAAAATCAAAAGAAATCTAAATTTTACGAACGCACCGAGCCATTCTTCGTAAAAATGACCAATGCCTACACCGAAACGCTTACCGGTTTTATGAAGCGTAAATGGATAGCGGTAGTTATTTTAGTGGCTTCCCTTGGGATTGTGTGGGCGCTTAATGGTTCTATACCATCAGAACTGGCTCCGCTGGATGACCGTAGTTTTCTGCGTTACCAGGTAACTGGCCCCGAAGGCTCATCGTACGAATTTATGGCCGATTACATGGATAAGGTATCCAACATGGTAGCCGATTCTGTGCCTGAAGCCAATATGAATATTGAAATAGTAGCCTTTGGCGGTGGTGGAGGCGGCGCTGTAAACAGCGGTATGGGTATGATAGGGCTGGTTGATCCGGATAAACGAAAGCGCACCCAGCAAGAAATAGCCGACGCGTTGACTAAAGCTTTACAAAAATATCCGGACGCCAGGGCTATTGTAGCGCAGGAACAAACCATAAGCGCAGGTGGCGGCGGTGGTGGCGGCCGCAGCTCACAGCCCATACAATACGTTTTGCAGAATCAGAATTTTGACAAGATCCGCGCGGTGCTTCCGGCATTTTTAGAAGAAGTTAACAAGAGCGCGGTATTTGTAACGCCTGATGTAAACTTAAAATTCACTAAACCGGAATTGAGAGTTACAACTGATAGGGAACGTGCTCGCGATCTGGGCGTTTCTGTAGCTGATATTGCACAGGCTTTGCAGTTATACTACAGTAACAGCCGCTTGAGCTATTTCTTAATGAATGGTAAGCAGTATCAAGTTATAGCGCAGGCAGACAGGGCGAATAGAGACCAACCGCTGGATCTTAAAACACTTTATGTTCGCAATTCGCGTGGGCAGCTAATACAATTGGATAACGTTGTAAAGGTTGATGAGGATGCAACCCCGCCATCAATATTACACTTTAACCGTTTTAAATCGGCAACTATCCAAGCAGGCCTCGCTCCGGGTTATACTATTGGCGATGGTATAAAAGAAATGGACCGGATATCTAAATTAGTTTTAGACGAGACGTTCAGCACTGAACTTAGCGGCCCGTCAAGGGATTTCGCCGAAAGTGGTTCAAACATCATGTACGCGTTCATATTCGCATTGTTATTGATATACCTGGTACTTGCGGCGCAGTTTGAAAGCTTTAAAGATCCCGTCATCGTAATGTTTACGGTACCGTTGGCCGTTGCGGGAGCTTATTTGTCGCTTTGGCTGTTTGACCAGACACTGAATATATTCGGACAGATAGGTATCATCACGCTTGTTGGCTTGGTTACCAAGAACGGTATCTTGATAGTTGAATTTGCTAACCAGCGTATGGAGCACGGACTGAAGAAATATGATGCTGTTATTGAAGCTGCCACTGCCCGTTTACGCCCCATTTTAATGACCAGCCTCGCCGTTGTTTTAGGCTCAGTGCCAATTGCATTGGCTTTAGGTGCGGGTGCAAAAAGCCGTGTATCATTGGGTATAGTTATTATAGGCGGTATGCTGTTCTCGCTGATATTAACATTATATGTAATTCCAACCATGTATGTATTAATTGCATCAAAAGTGCGCCGCGACCCGGATGCCGAAGATGAATTTGGGCCGGAAGCCAAAAAAGGCAAAAAAGTAAAACTGGTTGAACAACACTAAGAAATATCTTTAATGAAACTTAAACAAATAGCCTGCTTAATTTTCTGCTGTATTATATTGGCCTTTACGGCAAGGGCGCAAAACGCCCCCCTGCTTACATTAAAGGACGCTTTAGACACAGCACTACAGAATAATTACAACATAAAGCTGGCGCAAAATAATGCTACCATAGCGCAAAACAATGTTACGCTGGGTAATGCCGGGTTTTTACCTTCGCTAACAGGTAATTTTAGCAATAACAACAGCGTGCAAAACAGTACTGTAACACGTACAACCGGCACTACCAAGTTTGTTAATGTACGCAGCAAAAGCTATAATTATGGTGTGGCTATGGACTGGACCATTTTTGATGGCTTTGCCATGTTTGCCAACTACGATGCTTTGAAAGTGCGGCAGCGCTTAAGCGGCATAACATCGCGCGATACGGTGTTGCAAACTTTGACCAACGTTATATCAACTTACTATAGTTTAATTAATCAGAACCAGGTATTAAAGTCGTTGCGGGGCGCTATCGGGATATCAAAACAGCAATTAAAATTTGCTCAGGATAAATTTTCTGTAGGTGCGGTTTCCCGTCTGGAAGTATTAAACGCTGAGGTAAACGTGAATACAGATACAGCCAATTATGTGTCGCAATTGCAGCAATTTAAGGCTACCAAAATACAGTTGAACCAGTTATTGATCAGGGATCCGCAGGCTGATTTTTCGGTAACAGATACCATTGTAGTTGATGAAAAGCTGGTGCTTGGTAATATAATTGCCGCCGCTGCTACCCAAAACCCGCGCATTTTATCGTCGCAAATATCCAGGCAACTTGCAGAGATAAACCTGAAGCAGGTTAAAGCCGTACGATATCCGGTTATTGGTCTAAATACAGGTTATAACTTTACGAACAGCAGATCGCCCAGTGGCGCGCTTTTGGCGAACGACGCCCGCGGTTTAACCTATGGGTTTACTGCCAGCATGAATATTTTTGACGGATTTAACCAAAAACGCCGCGAAACCAACGCTAAAATACAGTTAGAGAACTCGGCGCTGCAGGCCAAAAACGTTAAACAGGGTATTGATGCGCAGATCAACACGCTATATGTTAACTATCTATCCGGCCTTGATCTGATAAAGTTGGGGCAGGCCAACGTGGCTATTGCCAGGCGCAATCTTGAAATTACTTTAGATAAGTATAAACTAGGTAACATCACTCCGCTTGAAGTGCGCCAGGCCGAAGAAAACTATATAAATGCGCAGGTTAATTTTCACGCCGCTGAGTATCAGGCTAAAAGTGCCGAAATAAGCTTAAAACAAATAACTAATAATATTAATATCCAATAATAAAATAAAAAGTTATTTTTGGTGAGTAAATGATCGAATCATACAAAACCTGCTTACTCATTGATGACAATTACATTGATAATTTTGTCACGAGC
>CAMLFI010000318.1 GCA_946479225.1 uncultured Mucilaginibacter sp.
AATATCCATCGATGTGTTGTAGCCAGGCAGGTTAGTTTGTTTTTCAGGTTAAAGGAAGGCAATGTTGAATTACTTGTTTTTTGGGATAACCTTCAGGATCCTGCCAAGCTAAAACTTTAACAGCAGTTCTACAACATCACCATCAACTCCCTTAAATGGTTGATTTGCACCGGCACATCCTCCGGCTTTTCTGCATTGAACGGATTAAAATAAATGGCATCCATCCCAAAGTTTAGCGCGCCGTAAACGTCGGCCTCCAAGCTGTCGCCTATCATAATGCTTTCGTGCTTTTCAGCCCCGGCCAGATCAAGCGCATGCTGAAAAATGGCTTTGTCGGGTTTGTTTACGCCCACCATTTCTGACACTACGATATGCTGAAAATACTTGCCGATACCGGTATTGCCTATCTTAACATCCTGCGACTCCTTAAAACCATTAGAGATAAGGTGCAAGGTATACTTGCTATGCAAATAGCCAAGCGTTTCGTGCGCGTGGGGGAACAGGTTGGTTTTGGTAGGGCATAGCTGCACATAGGCATCTTCAAAACCTATCGGTATTACATCAGGATGAACCCCAAGATCTAAAAAAGTTTTATTGAACCGTGCCTGGCGTAGTTGTTCCTTAGTAATTGTACCCAAATGGTATTCCCTCCACAGGCGATGGTTGTTAGCTGTGTAGGTTTCAATAAATATATCGGCAGAGTTTAGGCCGATATCAGCCAGCTTGTGCAGCAAGTACAGTTCGTGCAGGGTTTCTTCGGCATTCTTGTCAAAATCCCAAATGGTATGGTCAAGATCAAAGTAAATGTGTTTGTATTGCTTATCCGTGGATGGTTTCGTGCTTGCCATAATTCTGTATCACTTTAGCCTCGTAAGCTAAAAATTCCTTCCAGCGCGTATCAACATCAATACTGCCCGCGTATTTCTTCGCCAGGTTAATAAACATGGTATAATGCGTAGCCTCGCTTATCATCAATTCATGATAAAACTCAGATAATTGCTCATCATCGATATTCTCAGACAGTACTTTAAAACGCTCGCAGCTGCGCGCCTCTATCATAGCCGAAAACAGCAATCTATCGATCAACTGCGCTTCCCTGCCTCCGCCTATTATTATGAATTTGCGCAGTTCGTTAACATAGTCGTCTTTGCGTTCCTTTCCCAAAATAAATCCACGCTCCAATATTATCTGGTGTACCCGTTTAAAGTGGTCCATTTCTTCGCGCACAAGGTCGGCCATTTGCTGCACCAGGTCGCTTAGGTTGGGGTTTTGCACAATAAGGGTTATGGCATTGCTGGCGGCCTTTTGTTCGCAAAAGGCATGGTCGGTAAGTAATTCTTCAATATTACTCTCCACTACGTTCTTTACCCAAACCGGATCGGTAGGTAACTGCAATTTAAGAATGGTTGGCTGGCTCACGGGGCAAAGATAATAAATAGCGGTGGCATCATTATAGCGTTATCATTATCATAGCGATGGGTATAAAACCCATCGCTATGGCGGTAACCGCGTTTTAACCCATTATAATAACGGTAATTTCTTTTAATAACGATGGGTTTGATACCCATCTTTATTGTTAAACCGTTGAGGATTTTATATTTTAGATGCAAATCTAAACCGATGCCGCAAAGTTATTCTTCAATATGGGTGCACCTTATCTGGTCCACAAAAAATCGAGAGCCAATTCTTACACCCACATTAAAAAGCGAAGTTTACAGTGTGATCAACGAAATAGCAGCTGACCACGAGATTTATATTGATTGCATAAATGGTGTGGAGGATCATGTGCATTTGTTAGTGAGAATGCGCACAGATCAATCGGTTGCGGATATAGTTAAAACGATAAAAGGCAGTTCGTGGGAATATTTTAAAAATGATCCGGAGAAATATGTGACCTGGCAGGACGGTTTCGCCGCGTTTAGCGTTAGTCCGAATGAATTAAAAAGGGTGCGGGGTTATATTTACAATCAGGAGAAACACCATCGCGATAAATCTTTTACGGATGAGGTAAAGGAGATAAAAAAGGCACAGAAGCAATAAGCCGCAACACAAAAATAGCGATGGGTTTTAAACCCATCGCTATTTTTGTATGAGGGGCGATAATTAACTAGCTATAATATGCGCTTTCCGCTGCGCAGCAATGCTCTTAACTTTAATGGCAATATTCGCGGCATCATAACCACATTCTGCCCAAAGTTCGGGCTGCTCGCCGTGTTCTACAAAATGGTCGGGTATACCCAGGCGGATCACTTGTGCCTGGTAATTATTATCGGCCATAAATTCAAGCACGGCTGTTCCCATACCGCCTTCAATACAGCCATCTTCAACAGTTATTACCTTGCTGAATTTCTTAAATACTTCATGTAACAGCGCTTCGTCAATTGGCTTAACAAAACGCATATCGTAATGGGCCGGGTAATAACCTTCGCCATTTAATTCGCTGATCGCGTTTACAGCTTCGTTACCTATATGCCCTATAGTTAGTATGGCTACATCTTCACCATCGCATATTTTACGACCTTTTCCAACCGTAACGGCCTTGAACGGACGCTGCCAATCAACCATAACGCCGGTACCGCGTGGGTAGCGTATAACAAACGGACCCATGTTATCCTGCTGCGCGGTATACATCAGGTTACGCAGTTCTTCCTCGTTCATTGGCGAAGACACCGTCATATTAGGGATGCAACGCATAAACGCCAGGTCGTAAGCGCCGTGGTGTGTTGCGCCGTCTGCACCGGCAATACCTGCCCTGTCCAAACAAAAGACAACGTTCAGGTTTTGTATGGCAACATCATGTATCACCTGGTCGTAAGCCCGCTGCATAAAGCTGGAATAGATGTTGCAAAACGGCAGCAAGCCCTGTGTTGCCAATCCTGCAGAAAATGTAACGGCATGCTGTTCGGCTATACCTACGTCAAAAGCCCGCTCAGGCATGGCCTTCATCATCAGGTTTAATGAGCAACCCGAGGGCATAGCAGGTGTTATACCCATTATTTTGGTATTCTGCTCGGCTAATTCAATTATGCTGTGGCCAAACACATCCTGATATTTTGGAGGCTGTGGCTTGTCGCTTTTGGTCTTTTTTATTTCGCCGGTTATTTTATCAAACAGACCGGGGGCGTGCCATTTGGTCTGATCTTTTTCGGCCAGCGCATAACCCTTGCCTTTAACTGTAATGCAGTGCAATAGTTTCGGGCCGGGAATATCGCGCAGGTCGCGCAGTACTTTTGCTAAATTTTTAACATCATGCCCATCAACCGGACCAAAATATCTGAATTTTAAGGCCTCGAAAAAGTTGCTTCGTTTAAGCAGGGTGCCTTTTATGCTTTTCTCAATTTTAAGCGCCATGTTATAGGCATCAGGACCTATTGATGAGATCTTAGCCAAAACGCTGGCAATATCATCCCTAAAACGGTTGTAGGGCCTGGAAGTGGTTATGCTCGTCAGGTATTCTTTTAACGCGCCAACGTTCGGGTCTATAGACATGTTGTTGTCATTCAGAATCACCAATACGTTAGAGTTAGCTATACCTGCATGGTTCAATGCCTCAAAAGCCAAACCTGCGGTCATGGCACCGTCGCCAATTACGGCTACGTGCTGCCTGTCATTCTCGCCTTTGTATTTTGACGCGACAGCCATGCCTAATGCCGCCGATATGGAAGTAGAGGAGTGGCCCACGCCAAAAGTATCGTATTCGCTTTCTGAGCGTTTAGGGAAGCCGCTTAAGCCACCGTAAACCCGGTTGGTATGAAAATCGTTGCGGCGGCCGGTCAATATTTTATGTCCGTAAGCCTGGTGGCCAACGTCCCACACTAACTGATCGTACGGCGTATTGAGGATATAATGGAGCGCTACGGTTAATTCAACCACGCCTAAACTGGCGGCAAAGTGCCCGCCATTTACCGATACCACATCAATAATATACTGGCGCAGCTCCTGGCAAACCTGCTCAAGTTGTTCTTCTTTAAGTAGTTTCAGATCAGAAGGCGAGTTAATGCCTTCAAGTAGTTCACCAGCGGGTACCTGCATTTGTTATATTACCGATATTAACTTACAAATTAAGCTAATTATATGATAACTTTTAAAGAAAAAATTAGTTTGTTGCAGGTATAATTAATTATAACGACATAGGTGGATGATTTGTTATGC
>CAMLFI010000319.1 GCA_946479225.1 uncultured Mucilaginibacter sp.
GAGATCATTCGTCGTGACTGGAGTTCAGACGTGTGCTCTTCCGATCTGGATGGCAACATGGGGCCGGGTATTATAAACGCCCGCTTTTGCATGGACCGCGCCATAACTTTGGCAGAACGAAACGGAATTGGTTGCGTGGCTTTAAAAAACACCAACCACTGGATGCGCGGAGGATCATACGGGTGGCAGGCAGTCGAGGCGGGTTTTATAGGCATGTGTGCAACTAACGCCACTGCAACTACTGTTCCCTGGGGTGGCACAACAGCAACGTTGGGCAATAACCCGCTGGTTATTGCCGTACCGCGCCAAAAGGAACATGTTGTGCTGGATATGGCCGTGTCTCAATATTCGTTTGGAAAGGTGCTGCAGTACAAAAGCTACAATCAAGAACTTGATGTTTTTGGCGGATACGATAACAATGGCAACCTGACCAAAGACCCGCACGCTATTGCAGCATCACAACGTTTGTTGCCGGCAGGTTTTTGGAAAGGCTCCGGCTTGTCTATTATGCTCGATCTGTTAGTGAGTGCATTAAGCGAAGGACGCTCTGTAAAACAAATGACTGAGGAAAAAACAGAAGCTGGCGTATCGCAATTATTCATTGCCATAAAACCCGGAAATGACGAACAGGTAGCAACTATTGTTAATGATATAATAGCTTTCACCAAAACCAGTGCCTCCGCAAAACCTGATGAACCGGTGCTGTACCCCGGAGAGAACACCCTAAAAACCCGCGTTAAAAGTTTAGATGAAGGGGTTTTGGTGGATGAAAAGATTTGGGAGGAAGTGAAGGACTTGTAATTAACCACCTTAGCACTATATTTGTATAAAGTAATTGAAATGCAGCTATCCAGTAACGATATAGAAATAGTAAGAGACTATTTTTCGGGCAAACCGGTAAATAGGGCTTACCTATTTGGTTCGGCATCAAGGAATGAAGCTGATGATGAAAGTGATGTAGATATATTAGTTGATCTTGATTACTCAACGCATATCGGCCTTGCCTTTGTGACGATGCAGGCAGAGCTACAACAGAAACTTCAAAAAAAAATTGATTTGGTTTCATCTAAAGCCATTTCTAAATTTATAAAACCTTTCATTGATCGCGATAAAATTTTGATCTATGAAAAGTAAACTTGGTGACCGCCAACGATTACTTCATATCTTAGAAGCTATAGAGGAAATTCAAACTTATACAGAAAGTACTGACTTAAATGCTTTCCTCGGTAATTCGATGATGCGTTTTGCATGTGTCAAGCAAATTGAAATAATTGGTGAGGCGGCTAACAGTATAACAACCGAGACAAGATCAACTTTTACAGAACTCGAGTGGAGGCAAATAATTGGAATGAGGCACATTTTGGTTCACGAGTACTTTGGAGTAGACTTTGACTTGATATGGCAAGTTATTATAGATGATCTGCCTCAATTAAAAGAGAAAGTCAAAACAATTATAGACTCCCTTTAACCCTTACCCCATCATCCCTTCAAACTTCTCCCAAAAACCATCTTTAGGTACAGGCGCTGCTATTAAAACAGGTTCGTTTTTAACCGGGTGATTAAACTGCAAACGACGGGCATGCAGGCAAATGCTTTTACGCAAACTGCCGCGCGGATAGCCGTATTTGTTATCGCCAACAATAGGGCAGCCCAATGTTGATAGCTGCACCCTTATTTGATGCGGCCTGCCGGTTATCGGGTCAACCTCTATTAAATAATAGCCTTCCAGTTCGCCAACCAGTTTATAGTGCAGCTCGGCCCGTTGGCTGCCTTTAACTTCCTTATCATGCGCCTTGGTAACGTTTTTCTGCGGATTTTTTACCAGCCAGTGCAGCAGCGTACCGCTTTCGGGATAGGGGCGCTTGCGTACTACCGCATAGTAAGTTTTATGCATTTCGCGGGCCTTAAACATGTTGTTTATCCGCTCCAGGGCCTTGCTTGTTTTGGCGAATAAAATAACACCGCTTACCGGCCTGTCCAACCGGTGTACAACACCTAAAAAAGCTCCGTTGGGTTTGTTATATTTTTGGGCTATATACTTCTTTACTTTTTCATCCAGCGGCTCATCCCCTGTTTCATCCACCTGCACAATATCACCCGCGCGTTTGTTAACTGCTATAAGGTGGTTGTCCTCATACAGAATATCGCTGTCGGTTACTTCTTTGGGGATGTAATGAAATTCCTTTTTGCTCATGCGTTGGTTCATGGTTCATAGTTGATGGTTCATGGCTAACAGATCATGGGGCTCGGTATGAAACAACAATCTACCATATATGCGCTATGAACTATGAACCATCAACTATGAACTAAAATTAATACTGCTCCTTCTCGTTAGGGAAACTTCCTCCCTTTACATCGCTAACATAATTTTGTATGGCATTGTTCATCACATCATACAAATCGGCGTACTGCCGCAAAAACCTGGGTTTAAAGCCTTTGTTTAAACCCAGCATATCATGTATTACCAGCACTTGTCCATCGCAATGTTGCCCGGCGCCTATCCCTATGGTCGGTATATGCAAACTCTCCGTTACCTCTTTGCCTAACGCTGCCGGGATCTTCTCTATCACAATGCCAAAACAGCCCAGTTCCTGCAATTTTAAAGCATCCTGCTTTAGCTTGTCGGCTTCTGCCTCTTCCTTGGCGCGTACAGTATAGGTGCCAAATTTATAAATTGATTGTGGTGTTAATCCCAAATGCCCCATAACCGGTATACCGGCAGTAAGTATGCGCGTAATTGATTCGGCAATCTCTACTCCACCTTCCAGTTTTACGGCATGCGCACCCGACTCTTTCATGATACGGATAGCAGAATTCAACGCCTCTTTTGAGTTGCCTTGATATGTACCAAAAGGCAGATCAACAACAATTAAAGCGCGTTTAGCTGCCCGCACTACTGATGATGCATGATAGATCATCTGATCTAACGTTATTGGCAGCGTAGTTTCGTGCCCGGCCATAACGTTTGACGCGGAGTCGCCAACCAATATCACATCCGTTCCGGCGGCATCAACAATGGTTGCCATTGAATAGTCGTAGGCGGTAAGCATGCTTATCTTTTCGCCACGGTTCTTCATCTCCTGAAGTGTGTTGGTGGTGATGCGTTTTATTTCTTTATTTACCGACATGGGTTGTATTTAAAGTCAGCAAAGTTAGGGTTTTCTAATGTCGAATTTCGAATGTTCAATTTCGAATTTATTTTTATTCATTTCCTAGCCGGCAAGGCTTTGGATATTTCAACTTTTTTCCCGGCACACAATCTTATAATTAACCACAAAGAGCACCCTGGTTTATACGAAGACCACAAGCCTTAAAAAAATTCGAAATTGAACATTCGAAATCCGAAATAAAAAAACTATTTTTGCGCCGTGAATCAGGGGCATGTCCGCATAGTTTTCCCATCGTTTTTTCACGGCGCACCGCACCGGATAAGCCGCGTTTTTAACCATTCAATTTATTTCAAAAAATGACTTATTTCACCAAATTACCGGCCGTGTTATTATTAGCTGACGGTACTGTTTTTCACGGAAAAGCCGCAGGCAAAATTGGTACAACAGCCGGCGAAATATGTTTCAATACCGGCATGACCGGCTACCAGGAAGTGTTTACCGACCCTTCTTATTTTGGGCAGATAATGGTAACTACCAACGCTCATATTGGCAACTATGGTATAGCCGATGAGGAAGTTGAGTCGGGCAATATTCAAATTGCCGGTTTGGTTTGCAAAAACTACAACATTGCTTACAGCCGCAAGCAGGCTAATGAGTCTATACAAGATTACTTCCAGGAGCAGAATATTGTAGGTATATCAGATATTGATACCCGCCAGTTAGTACGTCACATCCGCGATAAAGGCGCTATGAATGCCATCATATCATCAGAAATACTAAACATTGATGAACTAAAGGTTAAATTAGCCGATGTACCTTCAATGGATGGATTGGAGCTTTCATCAAAAGTAAGCACTACCAAAACCTATACAATAGGCAATGAGCAAGCTCCTTACCGTGTTGCTGTACTTGATTTAGGTGTAAAGAAAAACATACTACGCAACTTTGATACCCGCGAGGTTTATGCCAAAGTTTATCCTGCCAAAACCACGATTGGCGAAATCGAAAAAGACTTTGCTCCTAACGGTTACTATATATCG
>CAMLFI010000320.1 GCA_946479225.1 uncultured Mucilaginibacter sp.
TGCTCTTTGCTTAAAAAGTTGGTAACAGGCACGCTGTTCCAGTAAGCATGGTTTATCAACGGTATCATGGTGGTATCACCATGACCGCCTATAACTACCGCGTTAAGGTCGGCAGGAGAGCAGCCCAGTTCCTGGCTCAGGTAATATTTAAACCTTGCAGAATCCAGCGCGCCACCCATACCTATAATACGGTTTTTAGGCAAGCCAGATGTCTTAAGCGTAAGGTAGTTCATGGTATCCATAGGATTTGATACCACTATAATAATAGTGTTAGGCGAGTATTTTAACACGTTTTCGGTAACGCTTTTAACAATACCGGCGTTGGTGCCAATTAACTCCTCGCGGGTCATACCCGGTTTACGTGGCAAACCAGATGTGATTACCACCACTTCCGAGTCGGCAGTAGCGGCGTAGTCATTGGTAACACCTTTAATTTTGGTATCAAACTCTAAAAGGGCCGCGGTTTGCATCATATCAATAGCCTTGCCTTCAGCAAATCCTTCTCTGATGTCTAACAAAATTAGTTCTTCGGCTAACTCTTTCCTTGCAATGTTATCCGCACAGGTAGCGCCGACTGCACCGGCACCAATAACGGTTATTTTCATGATTTATATGATTTATTTTTATAGATGAATTAAACAGAGCGCAATTTTAATAAAAAATATACAATAGTCTCTGCACTACAGCCAAATAATAGAAAAGATAATACTACAACGGTGTAGAAGGCCGCTGTGCTGATGGCCAACCTCCAAGAAAATTAAAAATACAGACGCGGAAAATTTAATTTTAGCTGTAAAAGTTTGAATCTGTGTAGAAATATAGCCTATTGGTTAAAACAAATTGGATTTTTACTGTAAACAGATAATATTTTTATGTGATTTTAAATTTTTACATAGTTTTTGTGATAATATTTGCAAAAAATAGAATTATTATTTTAGATTTGTCTTCATAATGTGATTTATACTATTAAAAATCGCAATTTGAATCAAACTTTACAAATTACATAAAAAATGGCAACAAAACTCGAGTACATTTGGCTTGATGGGTATAAACCAACTCAAAGCCTGCGTAGTAAAACAAAAATTGTTAAAAGTTTCAGTGGAAAAGTAGAAGATCTGGATAACTGGAGCTTCGATGGTTCATCAACTGAGCAGGCACCAGGTGGTTCTTCAGATTGTATCCTGAAACCGGTATTTACATGTCCTGACCCTCAAAGAAAAGATGCTCACCTTGTAATGTGTGAAGTATTAGATTCAAAAGGTCAGCCACACGAGTCAAATGGCCGCGCGCTTATCCAGGATGATGACAATGATTTCTGGTTCGGATTTGAGCAAGAATATTTCCTTTGGGATCCAAATACCAACAAACCTCTTGGTTTCCCGGCAGGTGGTTACCCAGGTCCGCAAGGCCCTTACTACTGTTCAGTAGGCGCTAATAACGCTTATGGCCGCGAGATTGTTGAAGAGCACTTAGACGTATGTTTAGAGGCTGGTTTGAACGTTGAAGGTATCAATGCAGAAGTTGCTGCCGGACAATGGGAATTCCAGATCTTTGCTAAAGGCGCTAAAGAAGCAGGTGACCAAATTTGGGTTGCACGTTATTTATTAGAAAGAATTGGCGAGAAATACGGAGTATCAATTAACTGGCATTGCAAACCGCTTGGTCAATTAGACTGGAACGGTTCAGGTATGCACGCTAACTTCTCCAACACATTATTGCGTACTGCTAACAGCGAAGCTAAATTCAAAGCAGTTTGCGAGGCTTTCCGCCCTGCGGTTGCTGAGTGTATAGCTGTTTACGGTGCTGATAACGATCAACGTTTAACTGGCAAACATGAAACTGCTTCTATCACTGATTTTAGCTATGGTGTATCAGATCGTGGTGCTTCTATCCGCATCCCTCTTTACGCTGTTGATCACAACTGGAGCGGTTACTTAGAAGATCGTCGTCCTAACTCGGCTGCTGATCCATACAAAGTTGCTGCGGTTATCATCAAAACTGTTAAAACAGCTAAATTGTAATCACTCTAAAGCTTAAATAATCCGATCCCTTCCGGCGCAAGCCGCGAAGGGATTTTTTTATGCCTTTAGATAAGCCATGTAATCGCCGGATGTAATTTCGGTCAAGCCCTCAACTGACAGGTTATAAAGATAGATCCAACAGCTACTTGGTCTGCAATCAACAGTTACTGATATAAGCTTACGAATAAATAAATTAGGTTGTTCCTGATCTAAGCCAAAGCCTTCATAATCATCGAACACGGTTAAAGCCGTAGTTGCTTCTCGCAGCCGGTAGGCACTTCCTTTTATATCATAACCATTGTTGTCCGCTAACGCGCCGGGATATTCGCCACAATCATATAGCCGGCCCTTAAAATGCGCGGGCCCTACAAAATCTGCATTTCGCATAAGGTAATGGCCAAACTCGTTATCACCATCAAGCAGTGAACCATAAACAAACAGCAGATCATTATTCATTAAACTAATATAAAGTTTTAAGGTTATAGCTGATAATAGTTTATAATAACACCGTTATTAGCTATCTTGGTGCAGTTTAACTTCGACCATGAACGAACAGCAAATTTCTGCTTATTTGCAGGAAAACAACATACAGAAAATAAAATTTGCCTTTGCGGATATTGATGGCGTATTGCGCGGAAAGGTTATACACGCCAAGAAGTTTATTGACGGCCTAAAAACAGGGTATGGCTTTTGTGATGTTGTTTTTGGTTGGGATAGCAGCGATAACGCTTATGATAATGTGTCGCTTACAGGTTGGCATACCGGGTACCCCGATAAGCTTTGTTATATTGACCTTTCTACATTTCGTACCGTGCCATGGCAAGATGATATCCCATTTTTTTTGGGGGATTTTAGCGGAGATAAAGGGGGAGGACTTGCTGCATGTCCACGCAGTCTATTAAAACGAATTACCAAAGAATGCGAATCGTTAGGTTATCATCCGGAGTTTGCGCAGGAGTTTGAATGGTTTAATTTTAAGGAGACCCCGCAGTCATTAAGTGATAAAAACTATATTAACCCACAGCCGCTAACCCCGGGTATGTTTGGTTACTCAATACTGCGAACGTCTGAGAATAGCGAATTCTGCAATGAGCTGTTCAATTTGTTGATGCAGTTTAATATACCTGTAGAAGGTTTCCACACTGAAACGGGTCCTGGTGTTTATGAGGCGGCCATTATGCACAGCCACATCATTGAAGCAGCTGACAGAGCTGTATTGCTTAAAACAGCAGTTAAGGAAATAGCTTATAAGCATGGCATAATTGCATCTTTCATGGATAAATGGGATGATAATCTCCCCGGTTGCGGCGGCCATGTCCATCAAAGTCTGTGGAGTGGGGATAAAACGAAAAATTTGTTTTATGATGGTGGCGATGTTAATAAAATGAGCGAGCTTCATAAACAATATCTGGCAGGGCAATTACATTGCCTTCCGCATATCATCCCTATGTATGCGCCAACCATCAATAGTTACAAACGTCTTGTAGAAGGAGCGTGGGCACCGACTACTATCACCTGGGCGGTTGAGAATCGTACCACTGCTCTGCGGGTTATCAATACATCTGAAGCCTACACCCGCCTGGAAACCCGTATTCCTGGTGCCGATACCAATCCTTATTTAGTAATGGCAGCAGCTTTAGCGTCAGGACTATATGGCATCAAAAACAAATTAAAACTGGAAATACCACAAACCATAGGCAATGGGTATTCAAATTCTGCCGACGGCAAAATAGCTGCCAATCTCTATGATGCTTCTGTTACTATGAAAAACTCTGCAATAGCAAAGGAACTATTTGGCGAACCATTTGTTGAACATTTTACACAAACCCGCTTATGGGAGTGTCGGCAGTTTAATAAAGCCGTTACAAATTGGGAGCTAAAAAGGTATTTTGAGATAATTTAGATGATATTTATCATATAATTATTACTCCAAATTATATCTTTGCCGCCCTTGTGAGCAAACAAACAATGGATCATTCTTTAATTATAAGAAAAGCCTGGGAAGGGTATGACGCTTCAAAAACCATCAAAAGTATTGAAGACATCAGCGCAATGGTATCAACAAACCGCGTTTTCAGGGTAACCTTTGAGGACGACGATATTATAATTGCCAAGTTTTCTTACTTTG
>CAMLFI010000321.1 GCA_946479225.1 uncultured Mucilaginibacter sp.
TCATTACAAACAACGTCTTCCACGTAAGTAAACCATTTTGTTGGCAGGTCAGGTAGTTGAATCAAAAAACGCTTTTCAGTTACCGTACCGCAACTTACAAAACCTATCACCGTTTCGATAGGGTTTGTTGTTGACCTTATATTGCCAAATAGCTGCGAGGGTTGCGCATCAAAAATAGTTCCTACAGCTTCTGTGTTCTTTCTCAACGTTTCAAAAAAATCAAAGCCCTGGCGTGTAAGCACGCTTTGCCTTATCAAGACACTATACTCAACATCTAACTTAGGTGAAAGGCCAGGTACCGAAAGAACAAGCTTATCATTTATACGATCTTCTGAAAGATTTGCTGTTGATGATAGTGAAATGTTGGGCGAAGGTACAACATGCCAGCACTTAGAAGTTAACGAATTAGACTTTAATGGACTTTCATACTCCCATGTTTCTACATAGCTGTGTTGGTAATAAATACTTTTTCCGGATGGATCATGAGTAGTTATATAAAAGTTTAAAGCCTCATTATTAAAATCATACTTCAGATCAAATGGCGGCGATGTTCTACTTTCTACAAAATCCGAAAGATATTCACGTTTATCCCTGGTTATTATTCTTAACCTGTACTTTTTTGTAGGATCAGCACCTAATGATGCCCGCCCATATCTTCCTGGTTTTAATAATCCTGGAAGTGGATAAACTGCACCACCGTCGCTTTCAACTTGCACTACAGCGCCTCTCTCTGGCGCGGTAACAGCTTTGTTATCCAGTTTATATGTACGGCTTAAAGTATATATTGTTGAATCGGCGCCTGTATTGATCAAACCTTCAACCACCAGATAGTTAATGCTAGTTTCTTTAAGTTTGGGCAAGTATTTTTCCTTGCAGCTATATAACATCGCGGCAATCACAAGTACTACAGCGGATACAAAAAGAATACGTCTACCTGCTATCATATGTGGATAATAAGAGATTTTAAATTTGTACTACGCAGCCTTTTAAAACAGCCCCAATTGTCCCTTATCGTCTATATCAATATCGTCCGGGTTAGTTATTTCAAAGTCTATTTTTTTTGCAGGTGATTCCACTGATTTATCAATTGATTCCACCGATGGTTTCTCTGATTCCTCAGATTTTTCTGCTGATTTCACTGATTTTTTGGGTGGCAGCTCTGAGGCAGCGACTGGTTCAACAGGTGGTTCCGACGGCTCATCTAACTCAACAGGTGCTTCCTCAGCTGGTTCATAAGCCACAGGCGCTAAATCCGTATTAACCTCCGCATTTGCTGTCGGCGCTACATCAGCCACCGTTTTATCTTCGGGTGTGATGATGATCTGCGTCTCTTCCACAGTATCCGGTTCCGGATCCGGTACGTCCTCCGCATCGTCATGTTCAGCCATCAGGGTAATGCTTTGCACCACATGTGCCGATACACGGTTACCCATCGCCTTCATACCTTTAACATCTATCAGATCAGCCAGATTCAGTTCAACAGTTTCGGGTATTTTAGTAGCGCCTTTTAAATGGTCAACCTTAACAATAGGCTGCGCAGCACCTGATATCAAGACCATTTTTGACCCGCTCTCCTCGCTTATCAAACTGGTTTGCTTACCTATGGCGATGTTTTCAAACAGGAAGCGTTTCACCATGTAGTTTTTTGATTTGCCATCAAAATGTACCACCGAGTAAACCCTTTCAGGGTTATACTTTTCTATCAGCACCATCTTATCATCAAAATGGTTATTGAGGTCAAAGCTGGTCAATTCATATATCCCGTTGCTTAAAACGGTTAAAATACGGTCGTCGCCATCAAATTCGCCCAAGTACTTACCGCGCGTGTCAACATTAAGGCGTTTCAATATTTCATCATACCATATTTTGCGGCCGGATAAAGTAGATATGCCTTTACTTTTAAGTACGATCTTTTTTACAGGATACTTGGTAACTATGTTACCCATTGAGGCCCTACCCTTAATAGCAATAGCGGCAAAATCTTCATCAAACTGCAGCTTCTTCAACTTGGCATGCGGCTTAAGCTGGATGTTCACTATCTCCGCCTCGCCATTAGGGTTAGCAGAGAAATACAATACTTTTGAACCCTTGCTACCTTTGGTGAGGTCGTACTCCTTATCGCGGGTTACGCCCGTAACAGCAAAGCGTTTAATGTAGGCAACACCACTTTGCCCGTCTTTATACACCATGTTATAAACGGTGCGTTCATCGTTCTTTTTAAATACCGCGACATGGATAATGTCTTTACCCACAAATACCTTTTCCTGAATTTTGGTGATCAGGCAGCGCCCGTCTTCGCGGAAAACTATTATCTCGTCAATATCAGAGCACTCTCCTACCTGTTCAACATTGTCGTCACGTTTTAATCCGGATCCTATAAATCCATCAGTCCTGTTAACATACAGTTTTAAGTTAGCCAGGGCCACTTGTGTAGCCTCTACCTTATCAAAGGTGCGCAGTTCGGTTTTACGTCCGCGGTCTTTGCCGTATTTCTCTTTTAGTTTAACAAACCAGTCTATTGTATAGTCTGTTAAATGCTTTAAATGCTGCTTAACTTGTTTTATTTCACCTTCTAATCCCTTTATCTGCTCATCCGTTTTTTTCACATCAAAACGGGTGATGCTGCTCATCGGTTTGTCAATCAGCTTCTTATAATCTTCGGGCAATATCTCACGATAAAACTGTGGAAAGAAAGGTTCAAACAAGCGATTCAATACAACCAGCACCTCCTCAAAATTGGCAGAGCTTTCATAGTCGGGATGCTTGTACATGCCCTCCTGAATAAATATCTTCAGCAACGAGCTGAAGAATATCTTCTCCATCAGCTCCTTCAGCTTTATCTCCAGCTCCAGCTTTAACAGGTCGCGTGTTTTATGCGTACTTTCGGTAAGCATATCATTTACACTCATAAAGCGCGGCCTGTCGTCCTGTATCACACAGGTATTGGGCGATATGGATACTTCGCAGTCTGTAAAGGCATACAGCGCGTCAATAGTAACATCAGGCGATATGCCTGGCGCCAGGTGTATCACAATCTCCACATCGCGCGCGGTATTATCCTCAATCTTCTTGATCTTGATCTTGCCTTTATCATTTGCAGCGACAACACTGTCTATTAAGCTGCCTGTAGTCGTCGAGAAAGGGATCTCGGTTATTACCAACGTCTTTTTATCGCGTTCGCTGATTTTCGCACGTACCCTTATACGTCCCCAACGCTGCCCCTCATTGTAAGCCGAGGCATCGGCCATACCACCTGTAGGGAAGTCGGGCAATAAATTAACTTGTTCATTCCTCAATACACCTATTGAGGCATCAATCAGTTCAATAAAGTTGTGCGGTAATATCTT
The DNA here is from genome assembly GCA_946479225.1 of uncultured Mucilaginibacter sp. Next base: position 3,348 of record CAMLFI010000321.1, read on the forward strand.
GGTAGCTAAACCTACGGCAATACCCTCAGCACCCTGGGCTAATAACAGCGGGAACTTAACCGGAAGTGTAATAGGCTCTTTGTTACGCCCATCATAACTGGCCTGCCAAACTGTAGTGTCAGGATTGAATACAACCTCCAGCGCGAATTTTGATAAGCGAGCCTCAATGTAACGAGGCGCTGCTGCCGAGTCGCCGGTTACGGGGTCGCCCCAGTTACCCTGGCATTCTATCAGCAGGTCCTTTTGGCCTATCTGCACCATGGCATCGCCAATAGAAGCATCGCCATGCGGGTGATACTTCATGGTGTTACCAATAACGTTGGCGGCTTTGTTAAAGCGCCCGTCGTCCATCTCTTTAAGGGAATGCAATATGCGGCGCTGTACCGGCTTTAAACCATCGTTAATATGCGGAACGGCACGGTCGAGAATTACGTACGACGCGTAATCCAAAAACCAGTTTTCGTACAGGCCGTCGAGTGAGACGATGTTATGTAATTTTTCTTCGTTGGCAGGTGTATTTTCGTTCGGCTCTTCGCTCATTCGTAACAAAAAATTTGGATGGGTAAATATAAGCGAATGTGCAGATGTGTGGATATGCAGATGTGCAGATTTTATGCACAATTAAACAGCTTATCAACGTTGTGGAAGGCGGAGAAACGCATTAACTGGCACTTTGAATTGTTTGTTGATTTAATTACCTAAATTACAAGGACTTATTAACGATTAAACTCACAAAAAATGAAAAAAATCTTTTTGCTAGGTGCTGTTGCATTACTGTTTGCTGCCTGTGAATCAAAG
>CAMLFI010000322.1 GCA_946479225.1 uncultured Mucilaginibacter sp.
AATACGTGCTACTATACAGTTTGGGGGCATCGTGCCAATTTAAACCTCACTGTAAAGCAGGGCAAGTTTGGCTACAACGGATATGTTGGCTTTAACAAGCGCAGGTCTCAAACGTCGCAGTTTGAGAACCAAACTACTTTTTATGTAAAAGATACCGAAACAATAACTGATGTATTACTGCAAAATGGCACCCGTACTAACGGTAACCACAATGTATACACCGGCAACGAACTGAGTTTTGAAATGGATACACTTAATTTGTTTACCGGAACTTTTAACTGGTATAGCGGTGGCAATAGTAATAGCAACACGCAAAGCACTATTCAACGTGATGCAAGCCAGACCATAACCAAAGATTATAGCACGCAGAACAATGGCACCTATGGTTGGAAAGGTGTTGACGCAGGGATAAATTATCAGCACGGTTTTAAACGTAATAAAGAGCAATTATTAACGCTTTCTTATAAATTCAGTAATGCGCCTAATGAGCAGCAAAGTTACATTACATCAAATGGTGGTCTGGGCTATAACCGGCCAAACTACATGCAATATAATAGTAACGGCACCAAAGAATATACAACACAGTTGGACTATGTCCACCCGATGAAGAAGATATTAACAATTGAGGGCGGAGGTAAAATGATACTGCGAAATAGTTTTAGTAACAGTGTAGCTAATCTGGCGCAGCCGGCTAATAACTTTATTTATCATCAGGATGTTTATAGCCTGTATAATACATACCTGCTTAAATACGCCAAATGGGCTTTAAAAGGCGGTTTGCGTTTTGAACGAACCAATGTAAATACCGAAGGCGGCTCTGTAGATCAGGCTTATAACAATCTTGTACCGTCATTTTCTGCCCAAAGAACGTTAGATAGCGTGAGCAGCCTTACTTTTGGCTTTACGCAGCGAATCCAACGCCCAAGCATTTACCAGCTTAACCCATTTATTGATAATTCAAATCCGCAATACATATCCGGCGGCAATCCAAATCTGCGTCCGGCCGTTAATAATAATTTCGAGTTGGCTTATTCTAAAACAGGTAAGGGCTCGCTTAATATCACGGTCAGTTATTCCTTCGCCAATAATACTATTGAAAACGTAGCTAATGTCAGCGGTACTATAACTACAACCACGTTCTCTAACGTTGGGCAAAACCGTAGATTGGGCATAAATGGTGATCTGAATTACCCTATCACCAAAAAGTTGAATATCAATGTTAACGCGCAACTGTTCCATGTATGGTTAAGAGGTACTTACAACGGGGCTTTTTATAACAATCGCGGCTATCAAGGATACATTTTTACTTACACCAGTTATAAATTTAGTAATGGCTTGAGAATAGGAACCAACCTTGGGTTTGATAGCCGTTACGTTATGCTGCAGGGTACAGATAATTATTGGATAGACTACTCCTTTAGTGCGCAGAAGGAATTTTTTAAAGGCAAATTGAATGCTTCGTTCTCAGCCAATAATCCCTTTAAACAATTTATTAAACTCGATTTCTCCACAAGAACGCCCGATTTTCAGAGCTATAACGTTAACTACAATTTCTATCGTACCTTCAATTTTGGTTTAAATTATAAGTTTGGTGGTTTAAATGGTTCTATCAAAAAGAATCAACGGGGGATTAGTAACGACGATACAAGCAGCGGCAGCAAATCTCAATAAATGTTTTTTAGGTGCATGTGTGTAATAGATGCGGCTATTATAGTTAAATTTGCTGTATGAAAGTTTACGGAATCCCCAACTGCGATACAGTTAAGAAAGCGTTGAATTGGTTTAAGGCCAATAACGTGATGTATGAGTTTTACGATTTTAGGAAATTGGGCCTTCCGTTAGAAAAATTGGCTGAGTGGGACAGTAAAGCAGGTTATGAGAAGTTTTTAAACAAGCAATCAACCACTTGGAAAGAACTGGACGAGCATATTAAAGATGGCATAAAAACCAACGCTGATGCCCTGCAATTACTTCATCAAAAAACGAGCATTATAAAGAGGCCGGTTATTGAGGATGGCAACTTTCTGCATTTTGGCTTTGATGAGAAGATCTACACAGAACATTTTAAATAAAATAAGCAAGCAACAAAGGCACCAAAAAGGTGTCTTTTTGTTTTAGAAGCGGAATTAAGAGGTATATTCTTTAATTTCGTGCTTTAATAAAAACATTAACTGATGAGAATTAATTTAATTGCCGGGATAACCCTGGCTGTTTTTGGCGTTACTACCGCCATGGCTCAGCGTCCAAAGCTGCAACCCCCTGATCCGAATGCTCCGCCAACCAAGTATGATTACCACGAGGCCTTCGGCTCCAATTTTTATACGAAGAACGGAAATGAATACCGCGCAGCAAGCGGGGAACCCGGACCCAAATACTGGCAAAATCGTGCCGATTATCAACTGGATGTAAAGCTTGACGAAGAAAAGAACGAAGTAAGCGGAAGTGTTATTCTAACTTATACCAACAACAGTCCGCAGAAGCTTGGCTTTGTGTGGCTGCAGCTTGATCAAAATCTTTATAAACTTGATTCAAAAGGTACCGCCATTGTCCCGATTCAGGACGGGGTGCCGGTAAGTCGTAGCTGGGGTTTGGGCCAGGCATTCGATGCAGGTTATAAGATCAAATCTGTTAAAGTGCTTAGCGGTACCAAAAATGAAACCGCTGTTGATGTTAAATACCTGATTGAAGACACTCGCATGCAGGTGTTTTTGCCAACGGCTGTAGCACCATCAGGCGGCAAACTAAAACTCAAAATAGAGTATTCATTTATTTCGCCTGATTTTGGGGCAGATCGAATGGGTATTCAGACCACAAAAAACGGAAAGATATTCACCATAGGGCAATGGTATCCGCGCGTGTGTGTGTTTGATGATGTAATGGGATGGAACACATTGCCTTACACCGGTCCGGGAGAGTTTTACCTGGAATACGGCACATTTAACGTTAATATAACAGTTCCTGCTAAAGTTATTGTAGTTTGCTCGGGCCAGCTACTAAACCCGGCAGAGGTTTGGACGGCTGAGCAATTAAAACGCTGGACTAAAGCTACGCAAAGCGATAAAACGGTTATTATACGCTCGGCCGCCGAAGTTACAGATCCGGCATCGCGCCCGGCAGGAAAAGCACTGCTTACCTGGAAATATAAAATAGAAAACGCACGAGACGTGGCCTGGGGCGCATCATCATCGTTTATAGTTGACGCGGCAAAAATGAATCTGCCGAGCGGCAAAAAAGGTCTCGCTATATCAGCCTATCCTGTTGAAAGCGATGGCGCAGGCGCGTGGGGACGCTCAACAGAGTATGTCAAAAAATCAATAGAGTATAATTCTGCCAAGTGGTTTGAATATCCATACCCAAATGCTACCGCCGTAGCCGGTGCTGTTAGCGGTATGGAGTACCCCGGCATAGTTTTTTGTGGTGTAACAGCTGTAGGAAAAAGACTATGGGGTGTTCACGACCATGAGTTTGGCCACACCTGGTTCCCGATGATAGTTGGATCAAACGAACGCATGTACGGCTGGATGGACGAAGGGTTTAATACATTTATCAACGGACTTTCATCTGCCAACTTCAATAACGGCGAATACAAGCCGGACCCAATAGATTTTGAAGCTACGGCAAAAGTTAATACGCGGCCAGACCTGGAACCAGTTATGAGTCAGCCGGCTAATCTTAAAGAACCTAACACGGGTACTTTGTTATATAACAAACCGGGGGCGGGGCTCACTTTATTGCGCGAGCAGATACTGGGGCATGAACGATTTGATTTTGCCTTTAAAACCTACATTCAACGTTGGGCATTTAAGCACCCGACCCCGGAAGACTTTTTCCGCACCATTGAAAACGCGGCAGGCGAAAACCTGCAGTGGTTTTGGCGCGGATGGTTTGTAAACAACTGGCGGTTGGATGTTGGGGTGCGTGAAGTAACGTATGTTGATAATAACCCTGCCAAGGGCGCTTTTATCACTATTGACAACATTGAAAAATTGGCCATGCCGGTTGTGTTAGAGATAAAAACCAAAAGCGGCAAAACCGACAGAGTGAAATTGCCTGTAGAGATATGGGAACGTAACGTTAGCTGGAAGTTTATGTATCCATCAACGGAAGAGATTGAATCAGTAACCTACAA
>CAMLFI010000323.1 GCA_946479225.1 uncultured Mucilaginibacter sp.
GGGGTTTGTTCAGGTAGCCCTTCATCACGCAATGCCCGCGCACAATGATCTCGCCTTCTTCGGATTGGAAGTCCTCTTTAAAAGTATCGTGCGTTTGTACGGTGTAAATGTGCCTGGTATCCACGTTCTGAATGCCTACTTCAATGCCCGGTATAATGCGGCCCACAGTGCCGTATACCTGGCGGTGATACTCGGTAACCGCCATAACGGGTGAGGTCTCGGTAAGGCCAAAGCCTTCTAATATTTTAATACCGAGGTCGCCAAAGAACTCACCAATGTTCTTAGGCAGCGCACCGCCGCCCGAGATCATGAACTTTAAGCGACCACCGGTTTTTTCTTTTATCTTACTAAAGACCAGTTTCTCTGCCAGCGCGTATTCAGCGCCCAATAGTATACCCGGCGTTTTGCCGGCCTCTTTGGCTAAACGGTATTGTCTGCCAATCTTCAGGGCCCATAAGAATATCTTAGCCTTCATGCCGCCCGCATCGGTTCCGCTTTTTATGGCCTTATCGTGTATGCGCTCCAGGAGGCGGGGTACGCAGTTCATAATAGTTGGCTTTACCTCGCCCATGTTGCGGGCAAGCAGCTCCAGGCTTTGCGCGAAGGCAATTTTGCAGCCGGCATATAAACTTATATGGTAAGTTGCCGTCCGCTCAAATACGTGCGATAGCGGCAGGAATGACAGGAACAGATCCGTCTTTTCTACCACCGGGATCTGGATCAAGCTGGTGCGCACATTCTCTACCAAATTATAATGCGTAAGCATTACACCCTTTGGTGTACCTGTTGTGCCGGATGTATAGATCAAACATGAAAGATCAGATGGTAGGATCGCTTCACGGGCAGCATTAATGGCTTGGTGATACTCGCCTATTACTTTACGACCTTCTTCGATTATTGCATTAAAGCCTGTTAAACCTGCTTTTAATGTCGATTTGTTTTTAAATCGTTCCGCCCCGTCGCATGCTATAATGCGGATCAGTTCGGGACAGTTATCCGCAACCTTTGTCACCTTACGGAACAGGAATGTACTGCCTACTAAAATGGTTTTAGCCCCCGAGTCGTTTAATATGTACTCTACTTCAGCTTCCGACAGGGTAGGATAGATGGATGTATTCACCCCGCCAATTTGCTGCAATGCCTGATCATAAAGAATATAATCCGGACTGTTATCCATAATGATAGCCAGGCGGTCACCCTTTTTAATACCGATGCTTAAAAACCAAGCGGATATAGCATCTATTTTTTCTAAAGCCTCGGCGTATGTTATATCAACCCAGGCATCACCAACCTTATGCGATAAAAAAGGCTGTGTTTCGGGATGGATATTTTTTACCAGGTACCTTATAAGACTGGGTATGGTAGGGCGCTCGTTGTGAGTACTCATCTTTAGTTGAAATTGGTTGGCATAGCAAAGCTAAATAATTTAACGTTTGTTGTGCCGCAAAATTTGCGTTACTAATAACATTGCTTTACCTTCACTTCATAATTACTATCATCACATACTAAGCAGGGATCATTAACGATCCAACTCTATAACGGGGCAATTGCCGGCACTCAGCCGCATGTAATTGCTATTGCCCAAATTCAACTGATTTTTTAAAATATTCAGGCAGGTTGTTATTTGCCTTTAAATGATATAATGTGATGGAACCAAGATCCAACAAAACAATAGTGGCCGAATTTTACCGCCACGTAGTACGCGAACGTAAAAGCGAACTGATACCCAACTACGTTCACGAGAATTATATACAGCATAACCCAATGGGTAAAGATGGACAACAGGGACTTTTTGAAATGATAGAGTTTTTAAAAACGCTGCCGCCACCTGCTGAAACAGACAAATCGCCGATAGTAAATTTGATTGAGCAAGGCGACCTCGTAGTAGCACACCTCGATCTCCATTTTATGGGAAAAGATATAAGGGTGATAGAATTGTTCAGGGTGCAGGATGGTAAAGCTGCTGAGCACTGGGACGTAACCGAAGAACGGAACAGCGAAACCACTGATTTTATAAAGGTTCAGGACAACGTTATCGTCGATGACAGACAGCGTTTCTTAACTGAGCTTTACGCTAAGGCTGATATCAACATTCATCGCATAATAAATGAAGGAGACTTAGCCGCGGTACACGCAGAAGCAAAAAATAGCGATGGCTCAATAGCGTTATTTGATATTTTCCAATTTGACGATGGAAAGTTAACAGCGCATTGGGGTGCCAAACAACAGGTACCCTACAAGTTGATGCACGGCAATGGCATGTTTTAATTGTATCTGATAAGGATGTCCCGGTGTCCCGGGGCATCTCTATTTTTGTTGAGACAGGAAGGTAACCAACGATGCCAGTTCCTGGTACGACAGGGAATTGGCCAGACCCGAAGGCATCATAGACGCTTCCATTTCTTTACGCGACAGGATGTCGGCGGTGTTAATGGTAAATACTTCGCCGGCAATGTTGCGCAGTACTATACGGTCGGCGGTTTGTTCGGTTACAAAGCCCATATAGGTTTTATCGCCCTTGGCGGTGATCATTACCGAAGCAAAGCCTTGCGATATAGACGCGTTTGGTTTTAATATTGATTCAGCTATTTGTTGCCTTGTCATAATAGAGCCTATCTGCCCCATAAATGGCCCTTTAGGTTTCTCAGTTTTTGACAGCGTGTGACAGGCAATACAACCTTGCCGCGTAAATAAAGCCTTGCCCGCAACCGCATCGCCCGGTATTTTGCCAATTGCCAGAATGATATCCTCGATAGAAGCTTTGCCGACCTGGCCGCTTTGGTTTTTTATTTTCTCCAGATCAATTTTTGCTTCGTTGCCGGCAACGGCTTTTTCCTCTGTTCCAAATTCGGGTATGGCCATCATATGCCGCTCATTCAAATCAGTAATGAACTGTTTACCTTTGGTATCAGCTTTAGCAAATTCGGCTTTCAGAAATGTTTTAATAGTTGGCGAACCCGCCCAGGTGACAGCTTTGTAATACGGGCCATGCGTGTCGGGCCGGGTGCCCCACCACCACGATGCATCATAGGGCGCCTCTTGTTTATACAGGCGAGATAGGGTGGTAAGTATATCAGCTTTTAATTTCTTATCATAAGTTTGCTTATAAGCATTTATCAGGCCGTTGACGGCTTTTATATCGTGCATATAACGCAGGGCCCACAGCGCAATAGTTGAATTTTCTTTGCCGATCTGTGCAACACAAGCATCAACAGCATTTAAGTTAACCAATGCCCTAACTGCCAAGTGTGGTAAAATAATGAGCGAATTAGGCGTAGCGTGCGGCCCCTCGGCAACTGCTTTGGTAGGAGCTACAAATGACGATGGTACTTTAGTTCGCATTAAAGCGGGAATGGCAGCAGCCTTGCCTAAGCGATTTAAACCCACTATAGCCGCCGCGCGTACGCGAAGGGAAGGATCATTAAGCGCTGTTAAAAATGGTTGTATGGGCACGTTTTGCAACTGCGTTTTGCGGTCGGCCAATGCACGGAGCGCAAACTCGCGCAATGCATCCTCTTGTGAAAATTTTAGCAGCTCGGCTGTGCTGCCTGCACCTGCTGCCTGCGTGTAGGTAAACAATGCAGCGACACGGCTCTCTAAAGATGCATTTTTATCCAAGGCAACATTTAGTACGGTTGATACAACGATATTACCGGCAGGCCGGCGCAGAAACTCCTGCGAAGCTGTCAGACGCGTGACCGCGCTGGGCGAATGTAATAGTTCCGCCAATGTTTTCAAATTCAGCTTGCTAACGTCAGGGAAGGTTTCGTACTTCCAGTTGTCAGGCGTAACGCGTACTATATAGCCTTTGGCTGGGCTACCTTCGTACCCAGCGCCATCCCAAGCCGACATATACAAACGACCCGATCCGTCAACATCCAGATCAGTTATTTGGGGTAATTTAATAAATTCTTCATCCTGTTGGGTAAAGGTTGGTCCATCAGGGGTAACGCGATGTATGTACAGCATGCTGCGGCCCCAATCGGCCATCATGGGTACTTTGTTGTATTTGGCGGGCCAATTAGGCTCGTCCATATATAAAGAGCCGGTACCCGAGCCGCCGCCTACATCAACCAAGGCCGGTATTATCTCATCAGTAAAATGTTGAAATAATTGCGG
>CAMLFI010000324.1 GCA_946479225.1 uncultured Mucilaginibacter sp.
GCATTACCGTAAATTTGTTGGTTGGTTTGCAGCGTGTCTTCGTGCATCAATCTCGCGCGGGTAAGGTTGGCGCTATCAATAATTGCGCAGGTAACGGCTTCCAGGTCGGCGGCGGTGAATGCTGTATCGCGCATGTTTAGGCGCTCCGCTGCCGAGGGGCGGTAGTAGTTCATCCCCCAAAACAAATAGAATATAACATAGGCAGCCTGTATGCCAATGACCAAGCCCAACAAGGCCTTACCTATAACCTTAAACTTACCTTTAAAACATAGGTAAATAACGCGGCCAGCAAAGTATATTAGATATAAAATAACCGCCGAGTAAAGCACATCGCCGAAGCTGAAAGGAAGAATATTTAAAACAGGATGCAGCACATAGCAAACGCCCACATAAAAACCCCGCGAGTAATAGCGCTCAACTACAGCCGGGTAATTAGTAAGCACATTAAGCAGGCAAATAAGCAAAGCCAGACCGGCAATGAATATAAGTCGCTTTACAAATGGGTTTAGCTTACGTGGCATCAGCACAAATATAGGTTTGTGTACCCAATGGGCACAAAAAAAGCGTCCCGATTGATCGGGACGCTTTTGAACAATTTTAATTGTAATTATTTTATTGATACCGGAACCTCGGTATTTTCCCACACCAAAGAGAAACCGGTAGCGGTGGCTACATATTTTAAACGCTCAACGGCGTACCATCTCTGTAAATTGTCAGTAGCAGTTGCTTTTTTAGCTGTAACCGTTGCTTCTAAAACATTTTTAGCAGGATCTGCATTAGCGCCCTGCCCATTAATACCCCACTGACCTACTTGTGAGTTAAATACTATCTTCCACTCTTTTTCGCCTGGCACAGCAAAGAAAGTATAAGTACCGGCAGCAAGTTTTTTTCCTTCTACAGTTATGTCTTTGTCGGTAGTAAAGATTGTGGCCTGGTTAGCTCCCGCTCTCCATAATTTACCGTAAGGCTCTATTCCGCCAAAAATTTTGCGTCCATTAACAGAGGGACTGCTATATTTAATTTTAACGTTGGCGTCTGCTATCTTAGTAACTAAGCTATCCGGCGGGCTTGCCACGGGTCTGGCACCTTGTGCAAACGCTGTTGATGATGACATTAAAAACAGAGCAAATGCAAAACACGCAGCTGCTGTAAATTGGAATACTTTTTTCATGGTTTCTTCTTAAGCTTAATATTGATTGTAACAAATATAAATTAAAAACTTGGTGCTGCTAATATAACTGATTAGTTAGTAAACGCCATTTTTAAAAAAATATGTTAAATTTTAAAAACTAAATATTACGGTGCTTTGTTTATGTATCTGACTTGCATTGCAGTTAGGAATTGACCGTAAGGTTAACCATACCCTAAGGTTAAACAATTGTTGTGAGTTGGCCCTTGCCGTGAGGCAGGGGTTTTTTGTTTCCTGTTTATTTTGCGATGGCATAGCAATAGACCATTATTATACTTTAATTTGAAGCATGAAAAAACAGGAAAAGCTGTTTTACGTGCTTTTTATACTGCTTGCTTTTGCCGTTAACGTTAGCGGCATTAACCTTGCTTTTTTTACTGACGACCCCGGCCTGTATGCCTCCATCGCTAAAAACATGCTGTACAGACATGATTGGCTATCGTTATACAGCTACGGCCAGGATTGGTTGGACAAGCCACACTTTCCCTTTTGGATGGCTGCCGCGAGTTTTAAACTGTTTGGTATAAGCGCCTGGGCGTACCGCCTGCCTGCTCTGCTGTTTTTTACCTTGGGACTGTTGTACACTTACCTTTTAGGCAAAAAATTCTATACACAGGAGATCGCGTTTGTGGCTGTGCTGATTGTGCTTGCATCGCAGTACGTTATAATGAGCAATACAGACGTGCGCGCTGAGCCGTACTTAATGGGACTTATAACCGGAGCTATCTACCACATAACAGGGCTTAACGACCGGTTTAATTATAAAGATCTGCTACTTGCCGCCTTGCTAACCGCATGCGCGGTAATGACCAAGGGAATATTTGTACTGGTTGTTATTTACGGCAGTTTGCTCGGGCAGCTCATTTTTCAGAAAAGATTTATAGAGGTATTCTCTATAAAATGGATTGGCTTGTTTTTACTTACAGTGCTTTTTACCCTGCCGGAGCTATATGCGCTTTATGTGCAGTTTGATCTTCATCCCGAGAAAACCGTTTTTGGCAGGCAAGGCGTATCGGGCATTAAATGGTTTTTGTGGGATAGCCAGTTTGGGCGGTTTGTTAACAGTGGGCCCATTAGTCAGCAAAAATCAGGTGATGTGTTTTTTTATGTGCATACCCTGCTTTGGGCGTTTGCGCCCTGGTGTTTGCTATTTTACTTCGCTTTGTATAGCCGCATTCGTGGCATCATAAAAGGGGAAAAACAAGGTGAGTATTTTACACTTGGCGGTGGTTTGCTTTTACTGCTATTATTTTCGCTGTCGCGATTTCAATTGCCTTTTTATACCAATATCCTGTTTCCGCTGTTTGCCTTAATTACCGCGCCTTACTGCTTTGAGCGCCTAAATGTTTGGGGCAGCCGCATCAGGATCATATCGTGGTGGTTGTATATCGCCTTGTTCACCGTTGGCGTGTTCTTCATCAATTACTTTTTACAGCCGGATGGTTACCTGCTGTTCGTGGTTGATTGCGTTGTGTTCTTCGCGGTCATATCATTCATTAACAAAAGGGTGAAGGAAGTTATACAACAGGTTTTCTTTATTGCTGTATCGGCAGCGTTGTTTGCTAACTTTTATATCGCAACCAATCTTTATCCGTTGTTGGCAGCTTTTAACGGACAAATAGCCGCGGCGAAATATGTAAACCAGCCCAAGTTTAAAAGTTACAAAATATACTCCCTCAAACAACAAAACAACGTATTCCAGTTTGAGTGCGACAGGCCGGTGGGCTATATGCCCCTTGAGAGCCTCAAAGGACCGCTGCCCCCAAACGTCATCTGCTATGCTAACCAGCAATCGGTTGACTATCTACGGCAGCAAAATATTCCCTTCGAAATATTAGGTCTTTTCCCCAACTATCCGCAGGAGCGGATACTGCCTGCCTTTGTTAATGCAACAGAACGGAATACAGTATTAGATAAGGTTTATCTGATCAGCAAATAACAACACGCGTTTCACAAAAACATGAAACACAGGTGAAACGGATGAAACGTTTTTATTTGTATTCGACTTATTATCAGCCTTTTACAATTTCGCATGAAACAGAATGAAACTACTTATTCGTCAGTAAGTTTAGCTTCAAATATTACATAAACTACTTATTATCAACTAATTGTAAAATAGTACTTTTTTGATTGAAACGTGAAACGCAAAAAACACCCTCAGGGCGAAATTACTTATGCTCCTCGTCAATACGATAAACCAAAAATAAGATCATTAAACCCAGCAGAGAGATCAAACCAAACGATGCGCGCAGGCTAAGTGCTTCGGCAACAAAGCCCACAAAAGGCGGGACCAGCAAAAACCCGAGGTAACCAATTGATGATATGGATGCGAGGGCGGTACCGCTGCTCATTGTTTTTGAACGCCCGGCCATTTGAAAAACCATGGGCACAATACACGATACGCCAAAACCTACCATAATAAAACCCAGGGCCGCTATTAGTTGATTTGGAAATATTACGGATAACAGCAAGCCGGTGAATATCAAAACCCCGCTGCCACGAAGCATATTTTTTATGCCAAAGCGGTTCACTATCGCATCGCCAACAAAACGGCCAAGCGTCATGGCTATCATATAAACAACAAACCCTTCGGTAGCGTTTCCTTTTGATACATGTATAACCTTTTCAAAATACACACCGCTCCAGTCATACATGGTATTTTCGCAGGCCATGCAGCAAAAACAGATGAGCGCGAAGATGATCAGCGATCTTTCGGGAAGCGCGAATAGTTTTCGTTTGGGCTGCACTATGGGAGGTTGATATATAGTGCCCGAAATGAACCAGAAAGAGCAAATTATAAGTAAAATACTTACTGACGGTAAATGGTACGATGTACTCACACCATAATGCACCGCGAAATATCCAATAGCAGCACCGGCAAAACCTGCCAGGCTCCATATGCCGTGAAAATTGGCCATTATAGAAC
>CAMLFI010000325.1 GCA_946479225.1 uncultured Mucilaginibacter sp.
TTTTTAAAAAAACAGGATATACAAAGCTTCATTTTGGCACCCGTGATAAAAAACGATCTATTACTGGGTGTTTTAGAACTGGTATCGCCCCACCAAAAAGATTTAAATAGCGTTACGGCAAACAAGTTGGCCGTTGTTATGCCTTTTTTAGTTGATACTATTGACCGTATAATGCAGGAAATGCAAAATCGTGTCCAGGCCTTAATACAGGAGTATTATACCACTTTGCATCCAAGCGTATACTGGAAGTTTAAACGCGAGGCTGTCAATTTTATTAGCGAGGCTAATAAGGGTATCGGCCATACTTTTAAAGAGATCGCCTTTAAAGACGTTTATCCGCTTTATGGACAAGTGGATATCAGCGAATCGTCAATTACCCGCAACGAAAGCGTGCACAAGGATCTGAAAAACCAGTTATTCGCTATCATAGCCATATTGGACGAAGGACAGGCATCGGTCCATTCGCTGGCGATTGAAGAGGTATTATTTGACTTGCGCACGTTTACAGATGAGTTAATTTTAAACATACTTGCCGATTCAGAACAGCATATTCAGCACTATATTGAAACAACAGTGCATCCGCTGCTTAAATCACTTCCGGCAACAAAAGAGATAAATAACTATTTTGAACAGGCCGACGAAAAAACCGGAAGCTTTTATCAAAACCGTCGCAACTATGAGCAAACATTGGAGCTTATCAACCAAAAGCTAGCTACCGTGCTGGACAACCGGCAGGCGGAGATACAGCAATTTTTTCCGCATTACTTCGAGCGTTTTAAAACCGATGGCATTGAACATAATTTGTATATGGGTGCCGCTATTGCCCCAAAGCTGATATTTAAGCCGGGGCATTTGCAGCGCCTGCGCCTTTGGCAATTACGCGTTATTGCCGAAATGGAGATAGAGCAGGTTAGCCTGAAAAGCGAATTGCCTTACCCGCTTGGCGTTACCTCGCTAATATTGGTTTCAACCGCGCCAATTGCCATAAGGTTTCGGATGGATGAAAAACGTTTTGATGTAGATGGTGCCCATAACATACGTTATGAAGTAATAAAAAAACGAATTGATAAGGCACGCGTGAAAGGCTCTGCCGAGCGCATAACCAGGCAGGGAATGATAACAATTGTGTATGCTAAAGCCGAAGAGGCGCGCGAGTATAAAAAGTATATTGAGATATTGCAGACAGAGGGAATATTGGATACTACAGTTGAATTGTTGGAGTTGGAGAATATGCAGACAATCTCGGGTCTGAAAGCATTGCGCGTTGGTATATTACATAATCAAGATCTTGCTGTATTAAGAAGCACATCATATAATAGTTTATATGAGCAGTTGGAAATTACCGATGTCCAATAGAACACGTCAGGGCTTAGGCTTAAACTTTAAAACGGTGCCCCGCGTCAATTTATCGCCTTCGTTGGATATGTATAGATTGTCCTGATCATCAAAGGCTATCCCTTCGGGCTGTACAAACAATCCGGCATCAAGCGGATACACCGTTTTGATCTTCCATGCAGCATCGGTTACAACTAGCGCTTTATTAACAGACGAAAGGAAATACCACTCATTAGTTTTCAAATTTTTTGCCAGTGCCGACGGGTGGAACTTAGTTTTTTGTTTACCCGACCGCCCACCTTTATCTTTAATGGTGATAGAAAATTCGCCGGCTGGGCTTAACGCTCCGGCATTACCCATTTCAAAAATATAACCCCTGCCAAATTTTCCGGCGTTATTGCCTTCGCAACTTTTACAAAGTATATACAGTTTTTTACTTTTTTCATCGGCATACATGCCTTCATATTCGCCTGCAGGCAACAGCCCTGCCAATGTTTGCACACCATCTATATTACCGCCACGTATTTGCTTGAATGGAAAAGTAAAGATAGTACCGTCACTTCGCAATATAAAAACCTGATTGAGGGCGATAGCTATATCCTCGTAATCGCCGTGACCACTAAACTTTGACCAAGTCGGCTTATTACCACCCGGTTTAAAGTAATAAATTCTCCCGTCCTCATCCTGCACCGCGTATATTGAATCGGCACGGCCTTTATAAAGAGCCATACCAGAGATTTCTTCCAAACTACCAGACACGTAATACTTTTCGGGGTTATCAAGATCATAAGCCGAATAAGGACCTTTGGACTGATTATTAATACAGGCTAAACCCGAAAATACTGTTATCCAACCAACAATAACGCAAACAACTGCACCTTTTTGTTTCATGCTCACATTAGTTTTTATTACTGCCCTTTAACTTAAATCGAGGAGAGACGCAATGGTATATGCCACTACAGCTATAATAAGGCCAAACATAAATACGTTGTATGCAACACGCAACAGCCTGTATTTACGGCCCAGCACAACGCCCTGCGAATAAACATCGCGTGTTAGTGTGCCGTATAAAAACTCTTTATCGTCCATTACTTTTTGCATTCCGGCACTGTATTCTTCAAAACCTACTCTGTAAAAGTTACCGAAGAAAAGCAGGTTTACGCGTTTGCTGTCAATGTCCTCCTTTGTAAAAATACCATTAGGAATAGACGGACGTGTTGCCAATATAGAAAATGTTATAGATAGTAAACTTACCCCAAGCAAAATAAAAGTTGGTATGACAAAAACGTTGTTCTCGTCTAATTTTCGCAAAACCAAACTTATGATAGCCGATAATATTATGGAATTGACGGTAATTAATATCTGGGCTTTATTGTCGGCCATATCGCTTAGGCGTTGATTATTGCCTGATGTTATCCTGAACATCGTTTCAATACCGCGGCCTGGCTTGTTTGCTTTATTCTGTTTTTCTGCCTGCGGTGTCAATGAAGCTTCAACCGCTGCTCCCGCCCCGCCGGCATTGTCTTCCGGGGTCTGTTTCCGCAACAATGTCTGCAAATTTCGCTCCAACTGATCTTTCAGTTTCTGCTTAACAAAATCTGTATAGTAAACGTGGGTGCTTAGCATTTTAATATTCTCTGCTATTTGAACCTTTTTATCTATTTTAATATTCCCCCCAGCTTCTATCTCTCTCATTAACAATTTGCTGTTGGCTTCAAATTGTTCGGTACCTAAGTGGTACAGATCGGCATCACATACTATTTGCTGCAGAAGGTTTTCTGCCCGTTGCGGCATTTTAGTAGCTAAAATGCATCCGTTAACTTTTTCTATAATAGTATCATTAACATTTAAACTTTTCAGGTATTCGGCAGCTATGTGGGCACCGCTTTCCTCATGTTCATACTTATTAACAAAATAGCCCATATCATGAAACCATGCGGCGGCCATAACGGTAAAGTAATCCTCATCATTTAACTGGTAATGATTGGCGATGTCACTTGCGTGTTGCACCACCCGGCGTGTATGCTCAATGTCGTGGTAAATAAGCGTTGGGTCGGCATGTGTAGCAAAATAACTGGTTACATATTGTTTTATCTCATGCAATAACTGCTGAAAATTCATAGCGATGGCGTTACGGGTCATCCAAATTTACTTAAATAACAAATAGTTTTATCCTCTATTACAAAATTATAATCGTAGGATATTTCTAAGGCTTTGTGAGTCAATTCCTCCATATCCTACTTTGTCAAAATGTCTAAAAACAATATCTATTCAGCCCTTCAATCGCGGCTGTTCCAAATCCGAAAAACCCACTGTTCCAAAGTGTTCCAAACTATTCAAAATCACCTAAAAAAATAGCCTAAAAGTGTTCCAAAGTGTTCCACGCTAAAACACATTAGCGCTAACAATCAGCAACTTAGTACCGTCAACAGCTTTTACACCCTTTATATTTTTTGGAACAGTACAGCCCCCCGAAAAACCCCTGCTACGGTGTTTTGCTACTTGATACTAATACTCGATACTTGACCAAAACATCTATTTAAAATCAAACCATAAGGTGCCTGTTACAGAAGTGGTATTTAACTGCACATTCTTTTGGCTCTGGGGACCCATATCTGCAGCCGGGTTAAACTTGGTACCAATAGCCGGAATGGCGGTCATAAACCCGATGTTCCCTTCCGGAAAAGGCGGGTTGGTATTTTCATTTGAAGCGCCAGCAGGCTTCGGGGCTTTTAACATCTGCAGATAAATATGTTCATCCTCAG
>CAMLFI010000326.1 GCA_946479225.1 uncultured Mucilaginibacter sp.
CCACCAGCTGAAAGTGCTGTTAGCGATGATGTGGTGTTTACACTGCCGCATCAGGTAAAAATCCTCAATATTCGTTTTGGAATAATTACCACTGACGAAAGTGTGATCGAAATCATTCAACTTTAAGT
This sequence comes from uncultured Mucilaginibacter sp., assembly GCA_946479225.1. The sequence goes on from CAMLFI010000326.1 coordinate 129, forward strand.
TTTCCATAACCCAATCTATATCGTCAGAGAAAATATAAAATCGCAGATTCCTATATTTCTGTTTCAACAAATCCATCGCTTTGTAATAGTAATCAACGGGCAATATCCCCATCATTGTGTGAATCGCATAGTCCGTTCGTCTAATATGCAAATTGACAGACTCGAATTTATCAAAGGCTAGATCGTCAACTTTTAGGTGTTCAAGGTATTGCGGTTTAATTCGGAATCTTTTCCGGATCTCGGGTGCGATGTTTTTAAAATATTTCTCCGTTTGCCAACATCCGGTTAAGTAGGTAAAGTTGGGCTTGTCAAAAAAAGTCTTATCGAAATGAAAAAAAGGCTCGATGTAAAGATTAAAGCAAACCTCGTCATCAGTATCGGTTGCAATCTCAGTCTTGATATCATCTATTTCAAAATAATTTAGACAAAACTCTCGGTGGTCGTCTTCATCATAGCTGGAGGTGTCCAATATCAAAGGCACATTATGGTGCCTTGCCAGACTAAGTCCTGCCGCATACTGAAACAATTGGTTACCCAATCCCCATTTAATTTCTGAAATTATCATATGGCCGTCTAATATAATAAAGTCTAAGTTGATGCAGAATTACAGTTTGTTTTTGAAAATAAAAATTCCAATTATTACATATCTAAAGGACCTATCACCAAACCTATGAAGAAAATAATAAAAGTATCTCCTCCGGTGAACCTATCAGAAGGCGATAATTTATTGTTTAACCATCACCTGTCATATCCTCTTCCTAATCTTAAAGTTAAATATTTGAAAGGGCCATTGGTAACAGCATCCGGACTTGTTTGTGGGCGCAAAGGATTGATAAAAGAATGTTATCACTACACAATGCCCGGAGAGCACGATGAAAGGCTCAATGAGGCTTCGCATTATTACCACGCGGTTAATGATGAGCCTGAAAAATTGATAACCCTGGACGACGACGAGACTTACTTGCTTGTGCATCATACATGGCATAACAACTACTATCATTGGATGTGTGAAACCTTATTGCGGGTTTGGATGGTAGCGGGGAAAACCGAAGAAATGGTGCTTTTATTACCCGCGAAGTTAGCCCTCTCACCTTTCGTTTTGCCTTCGCTTGAGCCTTTCGCATTTAAGAATGTGTTTCATATACCTACCGGGCAGAGTGTTCTTGTAAGGACCTTGTGTATGCCACAGCATAAGCCGACAATGGCCACCTATATCCCCAATGCATTAGTTGACCTTAGGGATAAGCTGGTTGATCATTTTAGAGGGAAAGCAAAATTGTACCCGAATGTAAGCGAAAGGATCTATGTTAGTAGAAGAAAATCCAGGCGACGAAAGGTGGCCAATGAGCACGAAGTGATCGCGGTGATGAAAGCGTATGGTTTTGACGTTATTTACAACGAGGAGCTTAACTTTGATCAACAGGTTCTGTTTTACGCAAAAGTACGGTATCTGGTCAGCATACATGGTGCCGGGCTAACCAATATGATGTTTATGCCCCCAGGATCGACAGTATTTGAATTTCACAAACGTCAAACCAATGCTAATGACCAGCACAGCCTGATTTTTTGGTATATGGCCGATGCACTAAGTCACCGGTACTATCAACAAATGTGCGAGCCTGTTAACACGGATGAGGATTTTTTTGAGGCAGATATGGTAGTGGATATACCTTTATTAAAACGAAATATGAAAGCCATATTTAATGATGATCTATAATTAAACCTAACCAAAATGAGCAATTGCTTAAAGTTGGAAGTTACTTTACAGGATGACGACAATCAATTGAATATATACTTGCGCGATGGCGTTAGGCCATTGATAGAAGCGCTACGCTCAGAAAATGAGCTCATTCATTTTGATCTTGCGCTTAACCGACATGAATGTTCATCTATTGTTGTTGGCTTGTTGGTGAAAACCCTTTCTGTTGACGATGTGTTAAAACGTATTGATTTTCAGTTCAACAATTTATCAGATGATCACCGGAGCAAACGTCCCGTTATCAATGTCGGGCAAATAGTAGATTCTGACAATGTAATACCGTGCGACGAACCCAATAGTTCAATAATGAAGGCGGTCTCTTCTGCCATGCTTGAAGCATTCTCACAAGAGGAGATGGATGATGATTTAGTTTTTACATTCGGAATATATCTATTATTTGCGGCTTATAGCTCTTGCTCCGCTGCCTTGCCTTCTGTAGCAAAAGCTGTTTATGAAAATTTTATGGCTAAAACTGAGGTGGCCACCCTGGCAACCGACCGAATTTTTCATAGCGTGAAACATCATGTTATGAAACCCACCCTGGATGAAGTGTATGGAGATATTACCCGATCAAAAAAAATTGATCAGTTATGGCTGCACAATTTCATTAATGATATTGATGCGGTATTGGCAAATGTTAAAAGCGAGGGCGATGCTATAACACCATTTATCGCGTTCAGTGATAGATTAAGGGCTCAATTAGGTTTAAACGCATTAAGTACCAACCTGCTCAATTATTTTGTCTTTCAAACGCTGGTCAAGCCAGAATTAACGGGTAATCCTGTTAAAGGCGAGATCTCGCGGAAGGCCTCAGTAGTGACAAAGCCCCAAAGATCGAATTCCCAAAAGATCCCACTACTAACCTATTATTCTCCGTCGCATAAATCCTTGTTCGATAATTTTTTCTTTCCTTCCTATAAAAAACATCTATCCGCTGATTTCGAGCTTATTGTTTTAAATGGGGAGCAATTGTGCGCCGCGCTGTTTGAGGAAGATAACTGGAACCAACAGGTAAAAGAAAAGATAATATTTTTAAACGAATTTATTCAGAAAACGGAGAATGATTATGTGGTCTTTTCTGATGTGGATATCATTTTTTATAAAAACATATATAATCAGTTGATGGGCGAGATTGCCGAACATGACATGGCGTTTCAAAACGATAGTTTATATGGTTTATCCAACAATTTATGTTCAGGTTTTTATTGCTGTCGGGTTAACGCAAGTACAAAGGCCTTTTTTAAAAAAATGGTAGATGAGTATCAGGATGCGCTGTCTGATCAGCAAAATCTCAACCTGTTGCTTCCAAAGGTGGGGGGGCTGAGATATAAAGAATTGTCAAGCTTGTTTTATAATTTCTCACATGCCGATGGCCGGATCTGGTTCAGCAATGAAAGAATCGCGTTTCCCCAACGCCCAATTGTGATGTACCATGCAAATTATGCAGTTGGAACGACCAGCAAGGAATTTTTACTGCGGACCTTTGTTGATTGGGACAATTTGTTTTTCTAAGCAGAAACCTGGCGCGGACAGAGTTGCTTAAAAAACTGACGAATACGTCAGTTTTAAAAAATACTTCTTGCATGATAGTTGTCTTTATAACTAACTTGGTTATAACCAAATAAACTTAACCCTAAGTTAACCTACCCTTATGGAAAAAGATAATGCTACAATGGTATTAAACCATTTTGTTGCCGCGCTGGCTATACCCCTAACCCGCCAAACGCTCAACGACGAACTACAAAAACACCCTGATTATAATAGTTTACTAGCGATGAGCGAGGTATTAGATAACTGGCACATCCCGAATGCCGCCTACCAGCTAAATTTTGATGAGTTGCTGTCTGCCGAAATTGACGGGCCGTTTATTGCTTTTGTTTCAAATAAGGATTTCATTACCGTGAATAATTTGAACGAAAAAGAGGCCACGGTATCCAATGAGCGATGGAACAAACATCGCCTGAGTATTGATGATTTTAAAAAGATCTATTCAGGATCAATTTTGGTGGCCGAAAAGGAAGAAACCTCCGGCGAGGCGAACTATGCCGCGAAGCATCGTAAAGAAGTAATTAATGATATGCGCCTGCCGGTTGTTATTATAGGGGCAGCGGTATTGCTGTTAGGCTGGCTGCTGTTCAAGTCTCCGTATTTGGCGGCTTTAAATTGGCAAATTGCTTTACTTACGCTGTTTAAAACCGCAGGACTAGT
>CAMLFI010000327.1 GCA_946479225.1 uncultured Mucilaginibacter sp.
GTATTTTAGTGTCGCGGTTAAAGCTGGCCCTTATATAATGCTGCGGAAACTTGTATATGGACTTGTTATTTAACGAATAAGTCGCACTTAAAAAGTACTTCCACTTTTCGTCAGTAAAGCCGTATGCCAGGTAAGTTTCAAAATAGTAGCGTTTGCTTAACTCCGGCGTTGTTCGGCCACCTATACGTATTTTCACACCTTCAACCGGGTTAAAGCTATAGAATGTGTTTGAAGGGCCTATCTCAAATTTTCCGAAAGACTTGTAGCCCGCTACTATTAGTGTAGCAATATCCATAGTACGTTTAAACGATGGCATATTGGTAAGGCTGTCAATATTTGAATAGACTTTAGATTCGGCTGTTGAAAGTGTGTCTAGCCGGTTCTTTTGCCAAAACTCAATAGGTTGTTTTTTTAACGCTTCTTTTTCTTCGTCGCTTTGTTTAATGGCGAAAGCTGTATCAGCGCGGGGCTGGTTAATATGGTAATCGCCATAAGTAATGGTTCTAATACCGAAAAAGCCGCCGTTCCTTTTTTTACCGGTTTTAAATTCAGCCAGTGTATTGCTCTTGCTCAAATGGTAACGACCGTCAGGGTTTTTTTCAAAATCCTGGTTAATATTCATTGATGCCAGGTAGTTTACGTTGATATTTTTGTTAATACCCAATTTTACCCGCTGAACAGCGTAGTTGCTATCAATAGTTACAAATATCTTACCTTCAAATAATATATCCTCGGTATTACGCGGGGTAAAGCTAAGCTCTACCAGCTTGCTGCTGTCAGCGGTAATAATGGTGTCAGTAATAAAGAACTTATAGTAATTCGGCGAGTTATCAGAGATGGGACTTAAAAAGTTTTTAGTAACCAGGAAAATATTGTTGTCGTAAATATCCACCTTGGCATACATGTTTTTAATGTAGTCGCCAAAACCATCGCTATCTATAAATGAACCCAGATCTGTCTTTTTGTTACCCAACAAAATGGTGTTTTCACTTTCAGGGTTTTTGCGGTAATAGTACTGCGACAATTTTTCATCCAAAAAGAAAGGGGTAAGCGACTTACCCGGAACAGTTACACTATCGCGGTTATCCAGCAAAAAGGCATACTTCCTGAAAAATTTTTTGTCAGATAGGGTAGTAGACAGGTTGCTTAATGCAAACTGTAGTTTATCATATTCTTTGTATTCAATATAATTATATCTCTCAGGGCGGTTTTGTGCTTTATGGGCTATTACATTCCGTATAAGCTCAACCGCGGGGTTGTCCTTGTTACGGTATCTTACCCTGGCGCCTGATCTTATTTCCACTTCTGTTAACTGCGCGGCAGATGGTTGCAAACTTATAGTATTTACAGATTGCGTCTTTCCGGCTGTTATATTCAGTAACACATCTTTATAACCAATAAAAGAGATCTTTATCTGTGAAAATTGCCTGCTGGTGCTTAAAGTAAATTTACCGTCGTTATCTGTGGTAACGCCAATGGTAGTACCCGGAAACGCAACAGAAACAAATGGAAGAGGTTGTTTATCCGAGGCGTCAATAACCTTACCGGTTACTACCGTTGCCTGGGCAAACAAAAAAGTTGAATACAATAAAAAGGAAGCCGCAAGAAAAAGCCTTTTTAATAAATATCTAAAATTCATGTAATAATATTCTAACCAATTTGTAACCGTCATGCCACATCATTATTCGCCGCCGCAAACCGGTTTTTAAATTAAGCTGCAAAGATATGCAAAAATGCAGCAGACTTCTGTGGTCAAAAAGTCAAATAGTAATTGTCACTTTGATTATACAAATACGTACCTAACGAAAATTTAGATTGTTAACGGCTTTGTTAGTTACAATAATATTATCACAAACTTGCTGTTAATAAAAAAGCCGTTATTGTAAGATTAACATCAAACAATAACGGCTTTTAATTTTAAATTTTTATTGCCTATTGAGCCTCGGCCAATTCTTCGTAGTAATCCAAACCAAGGTGAGTTATCAAATCTTCGCCCATCATGTAACGAAGCGTATTCTCTAACTTGATAAGTTGTTTGAATATATCATTCTCCGCGTGCAAGCCAGGTGCAGTTTGCGGCGATTTAAGGTAGAATGAAAGCCATTCCTGTACACCGCTCATACCGGCACGTTTGGCCAGATCGCAAAACAATGCAAGGTCAAGTGCAATAGGGGCAGCCAAAATAGAATCACGGCACAAGAAATTGATCTTGATCTGCATTTTATAGCCTAACCAACCAAAAATGTCGATGTTATCCCAACTCTCTTTGTTATCGCCATGCGGCGGATAATAGTTGATACGTATTTTGTGGTAGATATTACCGTAAAGTTCAGGGTTGTCTTCCGGTTTAAAGATGTCTTCTAACACACCCAATTTTGATACCTCTTTAGTTTTAAAGTTATCGGGATCATCCAGTACCAAACCATCACGGTTACCCAAAATATTATCAGAGAACCAGCCATTAACACCTAATGAACGTGCAGCAAGTCCCGGAGCCAAAATGGTTTTCATTAAGGTTTGACCCGTTTTAAAATCTTTACCCGCAATTGGTGTCTGTGTAACTTTAGACAGCTCGATCAGCGCCGGGATATCAACCGTAAGGTTAGGGGCGCCATTTGCAAACGGTATGCCTTGTTTTAAAGCCGCGTAAGCGTATATCATACTCGGCGATATTAATTTATCGTCGGCTTTTAAACCTGCTTCAAACTTGTCTAAAGTGCTGTGTACGTCTGATGCTTCGTAGTATGTCTCGGTTGATCCGCACCATACCAAAACGATACGATCACAGCCATTAGCTTCTTTAAAGTTTTGTATGTCTTCAATAACTTGTTGCGCCAATTCATAACGGGTTCCTTCTTTTACGTGCGTACCGGTAAGGTTTTTCGCGTAATTTTTGTCAAATGCCGCTTTCATCGGCACAATGGCTTCCAGTTCCGGCTTTAATTTAGCAAGCAGGTCTTTATCAAGTACGGCTGCATTGGTTGCAGCGTCATAAACGTTATCTGAAAACACGTCCCAGCCACCAAAAACAACGTCGTTAAGACTGGCCAATGGAACAAAATCTTTTATTTTAGGGCGTCTGTTCTCTGTTCTTTTACCTAAACGGATAGTACCCATCTGGCTTACAGAACCTATTGGTTGTGATATTCCTTTTCTAACGGCCTCAACGCCGGCAATTAATGTAGTCGCCACGGCTCCCAAACCTGGTATTAATATACCTAGTTTGCCTTTGGCAGGTTGAATGTTACTCTTCATTATTATTGTAAGTTATCTATTTTATTTAAAGCCATTTATATTCTTTATACCAATTGATGGTCTCCGCAACGCCCTTATTCAGATCATATTGAGGTTCAAAACTTAGATCTTTTTTTGCCTGTTCAATACAGCATATCCAGTTAACGGCTGTAAGCTCATTTAGTTTTTCACGGTTTAGTATTGGCGCTTCACCTTTCAAATTACTCACTTTTTCTGCTAACGTAGCAATCAATTTCATAAAATTTACAGGAATGTGAAACTTCAACGTTTTCCCTGTTAAGGTTTTCCTCGCTTCGGTACCTAAATCGTACTTGGTATAACTTTTACCATCGCTTAAATTATAAGCCTTTTGCTCACCGGTTTTTAACGCGCTTACACATGCCCTGGCCAGATCAGCTACATAAATAAAGCTAAGCCGTTGTTCGGCTCTGCCAATATACCCTTCAATGCCTTTGCTCAATTGTTTAAAAAAGATAAAGATACCTGTGTCCCGCGGGCCATAAACAGCCGTTGGTCTTAATATGGTATAATTTAATCCGTTTATCGTTTTTAACTTTTGCTCAGCAAGCAATTTGCTGACACCATAGGCCGTTACCGGGTTTGGCGCTGTTTCTTCATCAATAATATCGCCAACGTCGTTTAAAGGCCCAATAGCTGCTAAACTGCTTACCAACACAAACTTCTTTACATCTACGCCCGAGTCAACCGCGGCTTTTGCCAGATTGTAAGTATACTGTGCGTTTATGGTATTATATTCTTCAATCGTTCGTGCGCGGGTAACCCCTGCAGCATGAATTATATAGC
>CAMLFI010000328.1 GCA_946479225.1 uncultured Mucilaginibacter sp.
GGTACTCCATAGTTTGCCTTGTTATTGCGATAGATGGTTGTATCTAAAACAAACGTTTGCCGCGCGGTACCTGTACCAAAACGCATGGAGAACCATTTTTCAGGTTTAAACTCAAAACCTATTGATTCCGTGAAATAACCCGGAGCCATAAAATTTGACAACAACAGCGGCTTGGCCAGCACCTGCCCGGCGCCGTTGGTATATTGGTAACCCCTGTCAAACTGCGATTCAAAACTCAGCGCCCCGAAAAAGAACCAATGCTCTGATAACTTAGTGGCTATTTTATTATCTATAAAAATACGGTCGTTGGTTTTACGCGAGCCCTGGCCCTTGTTTTTTGAGATGCCATATAAAAAGTTGATCTCGGCAGTGTAGTTAAAGGGGTCCTTTTTGTACTCGGTACGGTATATAAAGTTGGAGTTAAGTGCAATGGCACTCACACCGCCAGCGCTGTAGTTACTGGTAAATGCCGATTGGCTGAAGTTTACACCGATGGTTATTGATTTTTTCCAGTAATTAAGCTCGTAATCGGGCATAACAACGGGGATCATCATGGGTCTTATCTGCGGAGGGCGTGTCCTCACCGGGATAGCATTACGACGCGGCGTAATACGATAACGGTTTAACAAAGCGGTATCAATTCTGGTGCTATCACGCCGGGTAGTGTCCGGGTTTTGTGCGGAGGCAGCCGCAAACAACAGCATGCATCCACAAAAAAGTATGTGGAATAGTTTTCCTGGCATCACGCACAAATAAAGGTTTTTTTTTGTGTTTTACCTACCCACTTATAAAATTGAGGTTATATTTTATTGAACAGGCGCCAGTGCGGGCAGTTCAAATGCCAATGGGTTGCGCTGATAACGCTTAAGGTTTGCGCGTATAGACGCTATCAGCTCGTACTCGCTGGCGTAGGTTATAAAATAATACCCCGGCCGGTACTTTTTCATAAAGTCATCCAACTTAGCTCCGCTTAAACCCGTTATGCGGCCCACAAAGGTTTTATTGAACCGGAAATCTATTGTGTTTTGCTTATAATCAAGTTCCAGCACATCGCGCAGATGTTTGGCGTTCTTTCCCTCGCGGCTAAACATATTATACAATGCGTCAACGCTTAGGCCAACGCTGCCCCCGCTAAAACTTAGCAGGTCGCGGTTAGCCAACGCGCCATAGGCTTTGCTGTATTGCGATCTGTTTCTGGCCATGATCGATTTGGGCGACGACAATCGGTCGTAAATGTTTACCTCTTTAAGCGTTATGCCTGTACGGTTTAAATAAACAACCTTTGCCAGATCATCAGAAACACGCACGGTATCGTTAAAATAATCCATCTTACTAAAAACAAGCAAATCGCCGGGCTCAGATGTTACCTTAAACACACCATTCAGACTATTGTACATGCTCTGGCCGGTACGCAGGTTTTTGATATTAACTACGGCAATGCGGTCCTTGGTAACGGCATCAAAAACCAACCCTTCTGTAAACTTTTGCTGGGCAAATGCTTGCAGACAGATAACAGTAAATAGTATAATTGGTAACAGCCGTTTCATTACAAAGCCAAAGCTAAACGTTTGTTTAGTTTTGATAATACATTTAACAATAATTAACAGGGATCTATTTAACAACAATTAGTTTTTGGCCTAATTTAATGTTGTTGTCGGGCATGTTATTCAGCGCCTTCAGTTCATCCACAGTAAGGCCAAAACGTTTTGAAATGTTATATAGTGTATCGCCGGCTACAACGGTGTGTAACTTTTCGGTGGGGGTGCTTTCTGTACCGATGTTTTGATTGATCTGTGCCAAAACCCTGTCCTCTCGTTTTATCTTTTGGATCTCGCCCTCGGGTTTATCATATTGATCCAAATGATAGCGCTCAATAACGCCTATCAGCAGCTCAGGATATTTAGGATTGGTAGCGTAACCCGCCTGCTTAAGGCCATTGGCCCAGCCGCGGTAGTCATCCTTATCCAGTTCAAAAAGAGGGGCATAGCGTTTCCTCTTTAAAAACTCCGAGTGGTCGCGGTAAGAATCTTCAGGATTATTATACACCCTGAAACAATCATTATCGCGGTCATCATTCTTATAATAACTTTTTCCGCTCCAGTCTGTAGTGCATTTAATGCCGAAGTGGTTGTTGGCTATTTTAGCCAGATCACTGTTGCCATTGCCTGATTCAAAAAGGCCCTGGGCAAGCGTTATGCTTGCGGGGATACCATACAGGTCCATCTCCTTAACCGCTATCTTTTTAAATCTTTCTATGTAGGATGTTACAGTGAAGGGCGTATAATTAGCGATTGCGTCTCTATTGGAGCGCTCAATAGCACTATTGTTCTTTCGGGCCTGGCTGTCGGATATTACATTTTTATGCGCCGAGCAGCTGCTTAGAAAAATGAGGGATAAACAAGAAAATGAAGTATATAAAAACGCGCGACCGGCAGTCATCATGTGTGCCAAATGGTATTTATTTTGCCTCAACAGTTTGTGCCATTTGCGGAGTAGGCTTAGCTTCGTTATCTAACTGGTTCAGATCATACTTGCGAATAATAGCCAGTACCTGAGCGCCCCATTTTTTGCTGCTTGCATAGCCGCTGCGCTGAATACCTTTAACCCATTTCTCATACTCGGTTTCTGTAAGTTCGGACGATATGGCACCACGGTCACGGCGTTGTGTAATTATGCGGGCAAAATCAGCGAACGAATCCATTATGGAGTCGTACTTTTTGTATGCTGAGCGTACTTTCTTTTTGTTTTTGTAGTAAACAGAGCCGCTGTTGCCCTTTATTCCGAACTGATTGTTCAGCTTTTGGGCGATGTTGCTGTTTCCGTTACCTGATTCGTGCATGGCAATACCTAAAATTATGCTGGCGGGGATACCCGTTTCGCGCATAATACTTATGGCATTATCTTTGAATTGTTCGATATAAGATTGTGAGGTGTGCTTTTGTGTTTGAGCGGATGCTGCAAAACTACAGATGACCAATGTGGCAATCAGTAAGGTTTTCTTCATAATTTACTTTTTTTGGATGACCAGCAGCCCATCACGCACCGGGAGTATCAATTTTTCAACTCTCGAGTCGGCGGCTATCTGATCATTTAGTTGTCGGAAACTTTGGGTATCTGCGTCATTTTCAGCGCCATACACCTTTCCTTTCCACAACACATTATCAATTATTATTAGTCCTCCAGATCTGACTTTGTCAAATATTAATTCAAAGTAAAGAAAATTATTCTTTTTATCCGCATCAATAAACACTAAATCGTAAGTTTTCTCGTCAATTGTGCGTATAACTTGCGCTGCGGGGCCAAAATGGAGCTTAATTTTTTTACCAACATCTGTTAGCGAAAAATGTTTGTTAAGCATTTCCTCCATTTCCAAATTAGCCTCAATGGTGTGGATTATTCCATCTTCCGTTAATCCTTCCGCAAGGCAAATTGTAGCATATCCGGTAAACGTTCCTATCTCCAAAATTCTGCGCGCGCGTATCATTTTGCTGATCATGCTCAACACCCGACCTTGGTAATGCCCGGTAAGCATGTTGGGTTTTAATACCCTTAAATGCGTTTCACGGTTGATATGTTTAAGCACTTCGGGTTCGGGCTCGCAGTGGGAGTCGAGGTAGGCCTGCAAATCATCCGGAAGTATTTCTAATTTATTGTTCATTGCTAAGCGCTTTAAGCCATAACGGCAACCATTGTTAATACAACTTCAGCCAATTTTATATCTCCACCCAATTTAACCTGTTTGGCAGCAACTTCTGGTGACAGGCCTTTTGTAAATAATTTCCAGGCGGTATCGGGGTCGAGAATTACGCTTGCGGCTACTTCGGCAGACTCCGTTTTGCTTAGCGCCCAGCTATTGTCGCCCTTCACTAAATACCAGTCGCCGCCGCTATCTGTAGTGATAGTGATTTTAACCGTTGTTCCATTTGGTGCAGAAGTATTGCGGTAACAATGCGGCAAGCCAAACATAAAAGTATCCATGCAAGGATAGTACAGATCGCGACCCATTATACCCTGTTTGCCAACGGCATCGCGTATTTGCTGTTGGT
>CAMLFI010000329.1 GCA_946479225.1 uncultured Mucilaginibacter sp.
GGCGAGATCATTGTGCGCGGGCATTGCGTGATGAAGGGCTACCTGAACAAACCCCAGGAAACCGCTGCTACTATTGATGATCATGGCTGGCTGCATACCGGCGATATTGGCCGGTTTTTTAAAGGCAACCTGCAGATTACTGATCGCCTTAAAAACATGTTAGTGAACGCTTATGGCAAGAACATTTACCCTACCCCGGTTGAGAACACTTACCTAAAGAGCCCTAAGATTGAGGGCGTGTTCCTGATTGGCGATAAGCGGGAACATATTACCGCCATCATCATCCCGGCAAGAGAGACCTTGCAGGAAACCTTCAACCTTACCGAAGCCTTTTTTGAGCAACCTGATGTGTTTATTGAAGATAAAGAGATAAAAGAGTGGATTGCCAAGGATATTAAGGTCTATTCTAACGAATTAGCCAAGTTTGAGCGTATTAAGAACTTTAAGGTTAAACGCAAACCCTTTAGCATGGAGGATGGTGAGATAACCCCTACTATGAAAGCCAAACGGAAGGTGATCGAGAAAAAGTACGCGGATGCGATAAATGAGTTGTATACGCAGGAAGTAGAGGCGGACTAAGCCCCCTTCCGTTCCCCCTGAAGGAGGATGCTTTGATGTGGTTTGTTCCGCTGTGAGGGTGAAACAAATGGAACAAACCGGAACACTATTTTAGTTAAACAGTTGGTAGATAGTAGTTTATATTTTTAGGTGGAACAGAGTGAAACAACTTATTCGTCAGGAAATTTAGCTGCAAAATTTGCTTATCTAACTGATAATCAGATATGATACACTCAAATTTTTGTCCCATCGAACAAACGATTTTTTACAACCGTTTGTCATTCTGAGCGATAGCGAAGAATCTTATACGCTTTGCAACTAAGCGCTTTGCTTAGCATGGCATACAAGATTCTTCGCTATCGCTCAGAATGACAGAAAAAAGGGTTATAAAACCCCCAACACTTCCCTTATCCCGTCCACATTTTTAAAGCGCTCGTTATCAATACTATCCTCAATTTGCTCGTGCGCCCAGGTGATGTGGAAAGGCACATGTATAGCATGGCCACCAATATTTAATACCGGCAAAACATCGCTTTTTAACGAGTTTCCTATCATTAAAAACTCATCGGGTTGTATATCCAGGTGTTTTAGCAGCTTTAGGTAGTTAGCTTCATCCTTTTCAGACATGATCTCCACATGGTGAAAGTAGTCCATCAAGCCTGATTTTTTGAGCTTGCGCTCCTGGTCCAGCAGATCACCTTTGGTAGCAACTACCAGGCGGTACTTGTCTTTAACAGCAGCAAGTACTTCCTCTACATCATCTAATAGCTCAATTGGCTGATTAAGCATCTGCCTGCCCAGATCCAATATCTGTGCAATGCCTTGTGCGTTAATGGTCCCGCCGCTAATTGTTAGCGCGGCTTCCATCATCGACAAAATAAAACCCTTTATACCATACCCATACAAACCCAGGTTGGCTATCTCAATTTTCAGCAGCTCACGCTCCAGGTCGCGTTCACTCATATATTCACCCATAAGGGCGCAAAACTTTTCTTCGGATGCTCTAAAATACGGCTCGTTAACCCATAAGGTATCGTCGGCATCAAAAGCTATTACTTTTATCATGTTGTAAAGGTAAAAGGTGATATTGATTAGGGCACATAATTTGTGTAAATTTGTTTGGCATCCATGAAAGGATTGATTAAGATGAAAACATTAACTGTAAATATTGAGGATTCATTATCGGAAAAAGCAATTACCGCCGTTTTAGACGCGCTAAAGCTTGAGTATGATATTGACGATGATGCGAAATATAAAGACGAGACAGAACGCATCATGTCAAACTCTTATCTTTCTGAAAAACTGGAGCAGGGCCGAAAAGATATGCTAGCCGGTAAAGGAACTAAAACTGCACTTGGGGATATATGGAAATAGTTTTCCAACCCAAGGCTTTGGATGATCTGCAATACTGGAAAAAGTCGGGCCAAAAACAAATCCAGGAAAAAATTCTAATTCTGCTTCAAGCCATTCAAGATGACCCATACAGCGGCATTGGCAAACCAGAAGCGCTTAAACATAATTTTGCAGGTATGTGGTCTCGCCGCATTAACCTTGAACATCGGCTTGTTTACGAAGTAAAAGATGAAGAAATTCATGTTTATTCTTTAAAGGACCACTATTAATTCAAGGAGTTGTAATTAGTATTTGGAGAATTGTTTAGCTTGTTTTACAAGGCTAAACAATTCTCCAAATACTGTTGCTATAGTGGGTCTACCATGGGCTTTCCTGATCTGCCGTATCAATATCATTACTAAAGTATTTACCTGTAGGGCCATCGGCACCTATAGTAGCATATTTAACAATGATGTTTGCGGCGCTTTCAATAGTACCCGGGCCATTATGGTGGTTAAAATCTGTTTGGGTGTAACCAGGATCAACTGCGTTCACTTTAAAATTGGTATCCCTCAGCTCATAAGCCAACACAACCGTATAAGCGTTCAACGCTGTTTTTGATGTACCATAAGCAGCCGTTTTTACCGCGTAGTATTGCCAGTTTGGATCACTATGCAGCGTTAAAGAACCTAAACCCGATGTTACATTCACTATCCTTGGTTCTGCTGACTTTTTTAAGGCCTCTATAAAAGTCTGCGTTACATTTATCACACCAAAGAAATTGGTATCATACACCTCACGCGCAATATTTAAGTCGACAGTAAGCGCACTTTGGTCCATGCCACCCAAAATGCCGGCGTTATTTATTAATACATCCAGCTCGGTTACCTTTTTACCTGCTGCTTCAACCGATGCCGGGTCGCTTACATCTATCTGTAATAATTCAACGTTGTCAAGTCCCTCGCTTTTTAACTGTGCCACCGCTTGCGCGCCGCGTACAGCATCGCGGCTGCCTAAGTAAACAAAATATCCCTGTTTTAGTAATTGTCTTGCGGTTTCAAAACCAATGCTTTTATTGGCCCCTGTTATCAGTGCTTTTTTCATATATAGTTTTTAGTTTAGCAAATGTACCGTCGTAAAAACTATCTCAATTGCACTCCTGCAGGTATCAATGGTACATTTTACGGGTACTTGTGCGAAACACTGCCGGAGTGTCTCCGGTTATCCGTTTAAAAAAACGATTAAAGTAAGATGCGTCTTCAAAGCCCAGGGCAAAAGCTATTTCTTTAATAGCGTAATTTGTATGAAAAAGCAGGCGTTTAGCCTCCACTATCAAGCGTTCGTGAATATGAGTGATAGCGGGCTTTCCGCTTTGCTCCTTCACTACCTCACTTAAATGCCCGGCCGTAATGTTTAGCATATCAGCATATGCCGATACTTCGTGCTGCTCAATATAATTTTCTTCAATTTTATTTAAGTACTTCTTCAACAGAACTTTTTCGGGTATCGTTTCTGTGTTGCTAAACTGCAATGCGTACAACCTACTTAAATATATTGTTAACACCCGCATATAGGCCATTAACATACTATGCCGCCAACCGTTATGCGTTTGATTTTCCTCATAGATCTTGTCGAGTGTATCTTCTATAAACAAAACGTCCTCAGGTTTCAAAAACAACTGGTGTCCATTGTCCGGGTTTTGTATAATAGGCAGCTGTCGTAACAGGATATTTTCTTCCAAAGCCAAAAACTCATCAGTAAAGCCCACTATAAAGCCGGTAAAAGGCCGGATCTCCTCTTTTAAATGTACCTGATGAGGCACGGTGAAACAAAAAGAGTCAGGCTGTAGTGTATAGGGCTTCATATCTATCCAGTGCCTGTTAGATCCCTGTTTTACAAAGGCCCAGAAATAGTAGTTTTTTCTATGCGGAACCAAAAAGTCTGCCCGATTGTAACTCACAGAGCAATCAGCCTTTTTAATGCTAAACATTTTATTGCCGGTTAACAAATCAGGCTCAAGCGCGTATTTAGCAATTACGGTTTCAATATCATGAATGTACATAAGTCAAAGTTAAGCTAATCCTGTGCACACCAATAAAAAATCCTATTTTTGCAGCCTTAATAAAATAGC
>CAMLFI010000330.1 GCA_946479225.1 uncultured Mucilaginibacter sp.
ACGCGGTTGGCAGCGAAAAAATGATAGAAGTGTTTATGGCCAACAACAAAGCCACAGGCATTGCCGATCAGTTTGGCGTGGGAAGAGTAGTGAAATAGAGGCTAAATTGTGCATCATTGACTGTTCCAAAAAATATAAAGGGTGTAAATGCTGTTGACGGGACTAAGTTGTTGATTTATAGGACTTATGCATTTAGCGTGGAACACTTTGGAACACTTTTTGGCCGTTTTTTGGGATTTTTTATAGGATTTGGAACACTTTGGAACACCCGAAAAGAGGATTTGGAACACCCTCCATTGGGTAATGGCTCACGATTAGACAAGTCGGCCAATTTCACCAAACGTTCCTCCGGAACGTGACCCTATCCTTAAAATATATCTACCAACCATACATCCCGCTGGGATGAAAAAGCGATTCGTTCCAGAGGAACGATTGGTTGGTAGCTATAAAGAAAATGAAAATTTTACGTTCCGGAGGAACTTATGCCTTTTGATGGTCTATTGCTCTCACCTGAGTCACTTATTCAGATCTAAAGCCCGTTAACCCCTCCTACCAAAATTACTAATCCTTTTTCAGCAGGTGCCATTGTATAGCGTAGTAACCACATGGCCTGGTGCCGATGTTTTGAGCGGCATGTGGCACTTTTGATCCCATTAAAACCGCGTCGCCGTTCTGCGCCATAAATTTTTCCTGCCCTATCTGGAACTGGCATTCCCCATCTATCATCAATATCAGCTCTTCGGCCCTGTGCGTATGCGGATCATGGCTGTTAAAGCCATTGTTCAATACCGTAGCATGAACATCAAAACGCTCAAACATGGTTGTCGGGCGGTCGTATACATTGCGCGTTTCGCCTTTGGCAGATTTCCCTACGCGCAGCGCATTCCAGTCTTTTATAAAGGATGGCCCGGCATCATGCCCCCGTTTTATATCCTCTAATTTAGTTTGATAGTTCATGGCGTACCAGCTAACAGGCTCAGCTGTGCTGTTCTCGAAAGTCATTTTATCACCGGCCAACACCAATGCCAGGCTACCCGGCCCCACTGTTTTACTGCTATCGCCAACCGTTAATTTAATAGTACCGCTTTTTACTACTATAAGCTGTTCAAACTTACTGTCTGCATTGTTAGAAGTATATTTCTTCCCTGCAGGTAACGTATTAACATATACGTCAAACTGTTTAACATCCAGCGTAGCGCCCGATACAACAAGTTGTTTTTCTAATATCCCTACTTTCTGCACCTTGGCGTTGCTTAGTTTGTAAACCGCCGCATGTAACGAGTCAATAGCAGCCATTGAGCCGGTAGTAATAAAAAGGCATGCCGCCAAAAAGAATGCTTTCATATTAAGTATAATTGAAACATAAAGGTATTTAAAAATGCAGCGGAGCCGCCGGCAGGGGGCTGCTTTTTTATTAGTTAGCAAAAAACTGCTTACCAAGGCGGAGCTCAACATAAATGAAAAATATCTACTAAAAAGCCCTGCTTGTACTTTTAGTCCAGTTTTCCATCTCCGCTACTTTAGCTGGGTTGGATTTACGCCATTTTTCGTACCCGTCCTTTTCAGCCGCGGAGTTTATTAGCTGGGCAAACGTCTCCATATTACCGCTTTGCGCCAGTTTATAAAAGTAAGTGACAAAAAAATTATCGAAAAAACTTTTAGTAGTCTTTTTAGCGGCGGCTTGCCCTGCAAAAGTAAAAACACCTTTAAGCTGATATTCCAATAACGGCGCTCCGGATAACTTTTGCGCAGCAGGAGAATTTATAACTGCCGTTATACCCGCGTTTAAAGTGGTTGCTTCCTTCGCTTCTGCTGTTGTCAATTCTTTTGTATCAGCGCCCTTTAATACGCCACCCTTTAAAATACTTTGTATGTTGGTATAAGCTTCCTCGGCGCGTGGCGAATTGGGGTCAGTAAGTAAAAAGCTACAAAGGCCCAGCAGTGCGTTCATTCTTTTATTTTGATGGAACGCCACCAGCGCATATAACCGCTGACTGTTAGCATGCTTTACATCCAGCTTAATGGCCTCAGTGGCTGCCCGCTCTGCATCGGCATATTGCTTATCCCTAAAGTTTGCCAGCCCCAAATTGAACCACATGTTTTGGTCGCTCGGAAAACTTTTCAATCCCTCGTTATAAACGGCAATGGCTTTTGCCGCCTGTCCCGCCGCGTCGTAAATTCCGCCTAACAGGCTGTAAGCCGCGGCTGTATAATTAGATGGTATTTTGGTAGCTTTTTCTGCGTAGGGGATTGCATCATCTCCTTTTTTCAACGCAACCAGACTAAACGCCAATTGATAGTTTGCCGCCGCATTGTCAGGCTCGGTTTGAAGCCCCTCTTTAAACCTGGTGGCGGCCTCTGCATGTTTGCCTGCTTTTTGCAATGCTACGCCTTCGGTAATTAAAGACCCGACTTTGTTGTCCTGCGCGAAAATTATCATCGAACAAAAAACAAACAGGGCTGTTAATAATGGTTTAAAAAAGGATTGCACGTTCAAAGTTAAAGGGCTAGTTAGCTAAAGCTATAAATTGTTTAAAACTTTAGTTTTATGGTTATTATTTAATTTTCAAATTGCGGACTTATTATTTTTCTCATCATATACCTGTACAATAAGTGAATTTACGCCTATCTGTTTTTATACCGTTGCTTATTCTAATAGCATCCTGTTCTTCAGGTTCTGAAAATACTGCAAACGTAACCCCAAACGCCGAAAATTTAGACACTGCGGCATTATTAAAATATAACGCGAAAAACGCCGATAAGCGTATTGATGAATATATGCAAAAACTGCATAAAACCCGCGGTTTTAACGGTAACGTATTGGTTGCTAAAAAGGGCAAAATAATTTACGAGAATGCCATAGGCTGGGCTGATTATCTGCATCGCGACAGCCTGAAAATAAACTCAGAATTTGAGTTGGCATCCATAACCAAAACCATGACGGGCACTGCCATTTTAATGCTGATGGAGCGTGGTAAACTTAAACTGAACCAGGATGTACGCGAGTTTTTTCCAAATTTCCCGTACGAGGGGGTTACTATTCGCCTGCTGCTCACCCACCGCTCGGGCATGATGAACTATGTTTATTTTGTTGATGATATTTTCCGTAAGGAGAAGCGCGACCAGAAAAAGGGGCTTACTAATATGCAGGCTATGGATATGATAGCCAAATATAAACCGGCGCGCTATAATAAACCCGACGTTTCATTTCATTACAACAACTCCAACTTTATGGTGCTTGGCGCCATTATTGAAAAAGTGAGTGGCGTGCCTTACGCACAGTTTTTGAAAGAGAACGTGTTTAAGCCGGCGCGCATGGCGCACACCAATGTTTATTCAAAGGCCAATTACGATAAGATCCCGGTTGATGTAGTTGGTCATGACAGGGGAAACTGGCGCTATTCGGTAGTACAGAATTTTTTGGATGGCCCTGTGGGCGACAAAGGCGTGTATAGCACTATCAAGGATCTCTATCTGTTCGACCGCGCCTTGCGCGAGGGCCTGTTGTTAAAAAAACAAACACTTGACTCAGCCTATGCTCCGCACAACAAATGGCTTCGCGGGCACTTTAACTATGGCTACGGATGGCGTATATTCGAGTCGCCGGGGCAAAAGGTGGTGTACCATACCGGCTGGTGGCATGGTTTCAGGCATATTTATCTGCGCGATTTGAAAAACGATATAACTATTGTGTTACTGTCAAACCTTGCCAATGGTAGTTTGTTAGATCTGGACGATCTATTTAAAATTGTAGGGATGCCTGTTGTAAGGAAGGGTGCTTATACAGGTAGCGGCGATCCGAATGAGGATTAAGTGGATGTGCGGATGCGTGGATATGCAGATGTGCAAATAGAAAATGTGCAAATGCGTGGATATGCAGATGCGTGGATATGCAGATGCGCGGATTAGAAGATGTGCAGATGCGCGCGGCTCATCCTGTTGTGGGGAACGAATACGCTCTCGTCCAACATTCATCTCTGGCCTGAAATCAAGCTTGCGGTCGAAAACGGAGCCC
>CAMLFI010000331.1 GCA_946479225.1 uncultured Mucilaginibacter sp.
CTTCGTCGCCATTTTTCTCATCGGCATAAACCAGGTCAGTTTCTACCGGTACATGGAAATAGTTGGTTTCATCAACAGCTTGGTGTATTGACGACGATGGTTTCCCCTCGCCTGGCTTTCCGAAAAAGACGATCTGATCATCACTTACGGCCGTAAGCGAGCCCGCGGCGTTAGCAATTTTATAAAGTACCTTGGGGTTATTGTATACGCTTGCGCTCTGAATATCTTCCTCCTCGCGTTTTACAGCCAGTATAGCCCGCAATAACCCACTTTGCGGAAAATCATTAATAAGCGCCTGTAAATTGGAGGTATTATTACCATAAACCAGATCAGACGGATTATCCAACAGATCATAGAAAAAATCATTACCGCTATTTCCAGTGTTTTCGTTCACGCCGATGAAGCTATTAAATTGTTACCAATTATTAAAGGCTTTGTTAAAAATATCGTCAATAAGCTGACTGGAGAGCTTTTGAAGCAGTGCTTGTTCTTGCGATGCCAGGTTACCCGAATAATTAACGCTCTTGCTGAACGACTGATCAAAACTAAGGTTCTTGTCCTTTGGATAATCAAACTTAACACGAACGGTTAATGTAAGCGCCTGCGCGCCGGCCACAGGTGGCGCATTACCACTAGGTGCTTGTATTGAAATCGGCACACTTCTGTAATCCGTAATTGCACCGCTCATATTGGCATCGCCCTCACCATTAACAATGCTAAGGCGGGTTGTGGTACGTATGCGTGCTTTAAGGGCTTCTGTAAATGTTAAGCTTAAATTACTTACAACTAACGGGGCATTATTTTCAAAAAAAGCTACGTTAACGGTATTCATTTCAGGCGGTATCACATCGCTTTTTAAAGTGTAACAACCTTGCGTTAAAAAAGCCAGAATGGTTATAAGTGATAGCGCTAACAGTCTTTTCATAAGCTTACAAATTCAGTTCTTTAATTTTACGGTATAATGTGCGTTCAGATATACCCAACTCATTTGCGGCGAGCTTACGTTTGCCCTTATGTTTTTTAAGCGCTTTGCGTATCAGATCTGACTCTTTTTCTACCAGAGATAACGATTCCTCCACCTCTTCGGCGTGGTGCGTTATATTAAACCCGTCATCGTCATTATTAATTTTACTGATACTATTAACGGGCTGCTGGATAGTAAATTGTTGCTCGCCGGTAACAGGCAGTTCAATATCGCGGTACAACTGCGTAAGCGTTTGCGAGTGGTTAGCGTAATTAGGTGCTCCGCCGCCATGTTCTATCATGTCAACCACTAATTTTTTCAGCTCCACCATGTCGCGTTTCATATCGAACAGCACTTTGTATAATATATCACGCTCAGAAAAATCTTCTTTTGGCTGGTTGGCCAAACGCATAGGCAAATTACGGTTATTACCGTCAGATGGAATGTACGTAAGCAGCGTTTGGCCCGTAATAAGATGATTCCTCTCCAACACAGCCAATTGCTCCGCCATGTTTTTTAACTGCCTTACGTTACCCGGCCACCCGTAGTTGGTCAATATCTGCTGCGCCTCTTCATCCAGTTGGATGGGTGGAGTGCGGTATTTATCAGTAAAGTCTGATGTGAATTTGCGGAACAACAGGTAAATGTCTTCTTTTCTTTCGCGTAGCGATGGGATGCGCAGCGGAACCGTATTTAAACGATAGTAAAGATCCTCGCGAAACTTGCCGTTCTTCACTGCATCATACACGTCAACGTTGGTAGCTGCAATAACACGCACGTTGGTTTTTTCCACTTTTGATGAACCCACGCGGATGTACTGGCCCGACTCGAGCACGCGCAGCAGCCTCGCCTGTGTACCCAAAGGCATTTCGGCTATCTCATCTAAAAAAATAGTACCACCGTTAACCGTTTCAAAATAGCCTTTACGCTCGCCAACAGCACCTGTATAAGCGCCCTTTTCGTGACCGAATAATTCTGAATCAATAGTACCTTCAGGGATAGCGCCGCAGTTAACCGCTATAAACGGCCCATGCTTCCGCTGGCTCATGTGGTGTATTATGTGCGAGAATACTTCCTTACCGCTACCGCTTTCGCCGGTAATTAATACCGAAATATCAGTAGGCGCAACCTGGTTAGCTATATCTATTGCCCGGTTCAACAACGGCGAATTGCCGATGATACCGAAGCGTTGTTTTATTTCTTGTATTTCCATTGGTTAGTTTATAATGTTGGGTATTTACTTTTGGTTACGCACCCAATATTACTTTCAATATCCCTATTCACTTTGTTTGAAAGGTTATTTTTTTCTATTTCCGATTCGACATTTAAACAGTTTAAGTAATCTTGCTCGCTTACACCATAATTATCCGAAAAAGTAAAATCGATCTTTCCATTTTCTATCCAGACAAATGCTGGGGTATTATTAATTACACAACCTAATGGCTGTTCAAATTCAGGATAATCCTTTATTTCAGATTTAAACTTTTCAAATTCTGTCCAATCATACTTTTTACCCACAATTGGTTTAGGAAAATTTTCGGGAATTGTATTTAATGCTATCCCTAAAACACCAAGGGTAATAAGTAGATCGGCTCTATCGGTAAAATTTAGCGTTAATTTGATATAATCACCATCGTCCCTAAAACTTGGTCTTTTCCATAGGTAAGAATACTTCAAATTAGATATCCACCGACTAATTTCTTCCTTTGAATTAGTTTTGAATAACCACTCCTCATTTATTCTTTCTTGTAGCATTAATCTATGATTTTGCCCATTAACGTCGCGGTAGTACACCTTTCCGCCATTACATACACATATTGCCCGGGCTTATATCTTTCATCCACCGGAAACACCATCATAGCGTTCTGATCTGTACGACCGGCGTAATCGTTTTTTGATTTTTTGGAGAAACCTTCTATCAAAACCTTCTGCACCTTGCCTAATTGAGCTTGTAAACGATGAAGTGAATGTTGTTGCTGTAGGGCAACAATTTCTGTTAAACGCGCTGCCTTAACCGGCTCAGGTATATCGTCGGCATAGCGTTTTGCCGCTAAAGTGCCGGGCCTTTCCGAATACATAAACATGTAAGCAAAATCATATTTAACATATTCCATCATGCTTACGGTTTCTTTATGCTCTTCATCTGTTTCTGTACAGAAGCCTGTGATAACATCAGTAGAAATTGCGCACTCAGGCATAATACGGCGGATGGCATCAATACGATTGATGTACCAGTTGCGATCATAAGTACGGTTCATCAGATCCAGTATGCGGCTATTGCCCGATTGTACCGGCAAATGAATGTATTTGCAAATATTATCATGCTTAGCCATCGTATACAAAACCTCATCGGTAATATCTTTTGGATGCGAAGTGGAAAACCGGATACGCAGATCGGGATTAATAGCGGCTACCATTTCTAACAAATTAGCAAAGTTAGTAGTAGTTGCAGGGGCAGTAGCAGTTTCTTGCTGTTCTGACGGCTGCGCACTGTCAACCGCCGACTGCCCACTCCACTTATAAGAATCCACATTTTGCCCCAGCAAGGTCACCTCGCGGTAGCCCTGGTCAAACAGATCTGTACACTCTTTTACTATTGAGTAAGGATCACGGCTACGCTCGCGGCCACGGGTAAACGGCACTACACAGAACGAGCACATGTTATCGCAACCGCGCATAATAGAAACGAATGCGTTAATGCCGTTGCTATTTAACCGCACTGGACTAATATCCGCATACGTCTCCTCACGGGATAACAACACGTTTACGGCCTTCTGGCCGCTATCAACCTGGTCAATCAAATTGGGCAGATCGCGATAAGCATCGGGACCAACAACTACGTCAACCAGTTTCTCTTCTTCTAAAAATTTTGCTTTTAAACGCTCAGCCATGCAACCTAGCACACCAACCACCATACCCGGGTTTTTAGCTTTTGCTGTTTTAAACTCCTTTAAGCGGTTACGCACTCTTGTCTCGGCATTCTCACGAATGGAACAGGTATTAATAAAAATCACATCGGCACTTGTGTAATCGCCGGTAGTTTCAA
>CAMLFI010000332.1 GCA_946479225.1 uncultured Mucilaginibacter sp.
GCGGAAGCTGCTATACGCTGGAGCAAATAAAGCCCATTGCCGACCTGTGCCGGGCCCGCGGACTTAACCTGCACCTGGATGGCGCCCGCATTTTTAACGCCCTGGCGCATACCGGCGACAGTGCTGCCGACTATGGCCAATACTTCGCCGGTATCTCGGTTTGTTTATCAAAAGGGTTGGGAGCGCCGGTGGGATCGGTTCTGTTGGCGGATAAGGACACTATTAAACAGGCCAGGCGCATACGCAAGGTTTTGGGCGGTGGCTGGCGGCAGGCGGGCTTTTTGGCAGCTGCAGGTATTTATGCTTTAGATCACCACGTAGAGCGATTAAAGATAGACCATGCCCACGCCCGCATTATAGCAGAAGCACTTGCACAATGCCCGTGGGTAACTAGCGTGTTGCCGGTTGAGACCAATATCATCTTATTTGACACCGTTGAACCGGCCGCGGCGGTACTTGAGCGCCTGGTTGCCAAAGGTGTTAAGGCCATTGCTACCCACGCCAACCGCATACGTTTTGTGCTACATCTGGATGTGCACCCTGAGCAGGTGGAGTATACCGTTAAATCTTTAGCATCCTTTTAGCAGGGTGTTCCGTTTCACACAGAATATAACACACGTGAAACGGATGAAACGCTTTTTTATATAAGTATTTGATAGTAAGCTGTTTAATTTTTTGAGTGAAACACTTTGAAACTACTTATTCGTCAGGAAATTTAGCTGTAAAGTGCTGTAGATAGCTGTATTACAGATAATTGTAAATTGGTAGGGCTGGCGTTCCAAAATGAAACGCTTTTGAAACAGTAAATGCATATCAAAACTTAATCTTAAAGGGTCATTTTGCCAACGTATACTCGCCCCAAAAATCGGTACTGGCACTTATATCATTTGCTGTTTTTTGTATGCTTTGGGCCACTGCGTCCATTTGTGCCTGGCTCATAGGGTGCCGTCGCCATTGGTCCCACCGGTAACCGGGCCGAAAAACTGACTCATAGAAAATTTATTAGGCTCTGCGTTCACCATAATATGGTAGGCGAATTTTGATGCATTTTCTGCGGATAACCCAAGAAGTTTAAGATCAATAGCCAACTCATAAGTATAAGTTTTTTTGGCATCAAAGGCCCCCGCACCTTCAATCCCTTTATCGTTATATATCGACAATAGGCTATCTACACCCGTTATGCCATTTGTATATATCCATTTTATATTAGCGGCAAGCTTTTTATTATTAACTCTCGTTATTGAGTCTGCTATATGATCAGCCAGCTCTTTGGGCGGCGGGATTTCGCCCTTTTTATGAAGTGTGAACAATAGTATTTTGCCTTTTTCCAGATAAGGGAATTTTACCGCCCGAGCCCCTGCATCAGCTTTGTTGCCCGCCTTTTGTATGTTTATCCTTAGGCCGCCACTTATAATGTTATTAAATACCTTTTGGTTGTCTGTTTGCGCAATCAGGTATAACTTTTTACTATCATTAGCAATGGTATAAAAAAGTTCAGTGGCAGGGTTATACGCCTGAAATTTATCGCCCCATTCTGTTGCTTTACCATCTATTCTGACGGTAGAAGGTGCACGCAAACTTACCTGCTGCACGCCGGGTAGCTTTTGGGCATAAACACTTGTAAAACTAAACGCCGCTAAAAGAAGTAGTTTGATCTTTTTCATAGTAAAGTTATTTAGCCAACGTATACTCTCCCCAAAAATCAGTACGCGGGTTTCTGGCATATATGCGGGCATTTAGTTCTGCTATTCCCTGTTCTATTTCGGCAGCAGTTGGTTGTGGTTGTGGTGCCATACCCGGGATGATGGGCGCAGCACCCATGGTATAATTCTTAGGTGCTAAATATCCGCTAACCGTCATGTGGTAGGAGAATGTTGAACCACTATTGCCTGCAAGGCCCAAATGCTTAAGCGGGATTGCAAACTCAACGGTATAAACTCCTTTAATATCAAACTGGCATGCCGCCATAATTCCGGCATCATTATATATCGACAGTGTATCTAAGCCTGGTATTCCCTTAACAATTAACTTTTTAAGATTCGTTATTTTTTTGTTATTAAAGTCCATTTTCTCGACTGCAAGGCTGGCGGATGTGTCGCCGCTTACATCGTTCTTTCTAAAAGTATTGGCCCATTGGTTAGGATTTACAGGATAATTTACAGCAATTTTATCGTTGTCGTTCTTTCTCCCCGATCGGTGAATAGCAAATTCAAAACCGTACCCAAAAATAGTATTGATAACATTCACATCTTTTGCCTGGATAATCAGGTAAAGCATTTCATTATTATTGGCTATTGAGTAGGAGATACCCGAGGTGGTGTTATAAGCCTGTAACTGATCATTCCATTCGGTTGCTTTCCCATCTACTTTAACATTAGCCGGCGCACGTAAACTTGCTTGCTGCACATTGGGCAGTTTTTGGGCATAAGCGCTTGCACAGCTTATAGCGGCAAATAGAAGAAATTGTAGCTTTTTCATGGCGGGTTTGTGATAAATTCTGGTAATTAGATAATATCTTTTTCTTTTGCCTCTTCCCGTGCCTTATTTTTGTTATGCAAATAATTAAAAAGCACAACCAAACCCAGCAGCACAATGCCATTCAGCCCAAAAAATATATCGGTTTTGCCGGGTACGGCGTGCCCTGTAAAATAAGTCATGCCCCATGTAAACAGGTTTACACATAAAAAAACAGCGAATATGGCGCGGAGGATCTTTATTAATAACATGCCGCTAAGATAATATTATTCTATCTGCGTACTCACCGCCCAATAATTGCCTGCAAAATCATAGAAAGATCCGCGTTTATCGGGGTCGTCGTTTTTGTTAACCGGTTCTTCTATCAGTTCGCAACCATTTTCAATAGCCAGTTTAAATGTAGCCATAACATCAGGCACGTAAAGGTGCAGCATGGTTTTTTGGCCCGGATAGTCGGCAGTGGCGTCGCTAATCATCACTACGCTGTCGTCAATCAGCACCTCCATATGCATAACAGAGCCGTCGGCGCGGTTATATTTTCTGAGTTCTTTACCGTTAAAGATAACTATTAGCAGGTCTGCCAAACGTTGCGCGCCGTTTACAATTAGATAGGGGGAGAGCGAGGTGTAATTTTCGGGTTTGTACATCTGAAGAAGTTTAGTGGATGCAATTTAGCGTTTTTCGATGCAAAAAAAATAGCGATGGGATTTCAAACCCATCGCTATTTTAACAAATTATACTGCTAACTGCCAACTAAAAACTGCCCACTAAACTAAAGGCGGTTCCCGGTCCATTGATTGTCTTTCAACCATCCAGCCAGGGTATTCGCGCGGTAGGGCGCTTATTTCGTCAATGCGTTTCAGTTCATCTGCAGATAATACCACATCAATTGATTTAAGGTTATCATTTAGCTGATCGATATTTTTAGCGCCTATAATGGTGCTGGTAACTCCTTTTTGCAAACGTACCCATGCCAATGCCACCTGCGCAACCGATACGCCATGCTGCTTAGCAATTTTCGTCAGCACATCAATTATGTTATAAGTTTTTTCTTTGTTGATAGGCGGAAAATCAAAGTTATCGCGGCGTGCTCCGGCTGCGCCGCCATCGCGGGTGTACTTGCCTGATAGAAAGCCGCCTGCCAGCGGGCTCCATGGCATAATGGCCAGGTTTTGGTCAATAGCCAACGGAACTATCTCGCGCTCAATATCCCTGCTGGCCAACGAATAATAATACTGCAAACCAACAAACTTATTCCAACCGTATTTATCGGCTATGCCTAGAGCTTTCATAACCATCCAGGCGGGCCAGTTGCAAAGGGCCACGTAGCGCACCTTGCCGGTTAATACAATGTCGTTTAATGCACGTACGGTCTCTTCAATAGGCGTTTTAAGGTCGGTGCCGTGCACGTATAGTATATCCATATAATCCAGCTGCATACGCTTTAAACTGGCGTCAACAGCCTGAAAAATATTTAAGCGGGTAAGGCCAACATCGTTAACGCCCTTGCTCATGCGGCCGCGCACC
>CAMLFI010000333.1 GCA_946479225.1 uncultured Mucilaginibacter sp.
GCTAACTTCTCTTTGGTAACATCAAACAACGATGCTATATCACCACGACCGGGTTCGGTATCTAAAACCTTTTGCAGATCGTTCATAGCTGCTTTTAAGGACTTAAGCCCGACGGTTCTATCGTAGGCTTTTGATGTAGTTTCTAATTTAAACAGCCCATAATCGCGGTAGGCTATTGCCCTGTTTTGGAAGAAACTGGCAATTTTTGTGTCGGTAGGACTGAGGTTAATAGCTTTGGTAAAATCAACGATAGCACCCATTAAATGCTTTTCTTTATCAGCAGGCAATTGGCTGCCTTTACCTAAACGATATTTAGCCAGGGCGCGATAGTAATAAGCAGCCGCATCAGTTGGCGCAATAGCTATCTCTCTGGTAAACGCAGTTATTGATTTTGGTAAATTATCGCTGTGGTAATAAGAATAACCCAGCATCCATAAGGCGTTGGCATTGGTAGAATCTATCAGGCAGCCCTTTTCCAGTTGCTTTATGGCGGCTTTAAAATTACCGTCAATATAAGCCTGCTGCCCCAATTTAACATACGCGTTTTGCGACGCGGCATGCTCTATTGAAGAGATGATAATAAAGGATGCAATTACCGTTAACCTCATTTACAAATCAACTGTGGTATAAATAACAGTATACAAATAACTTATAATAGTCTGATTTATTATAAGCGGAAACAATTTTATTTAAAATAAACCGCTTATTTACCAAAGAGTTTTCCACATTTTCGCCTGACTTTTTTTCATATTCAACTTTTACATTAAAATAAATTATTGTGGAGCTCGTTTTCGTAAATTGCATATAATCAATTTAATATGGTGCAGTTCTGTATATATTCCACATCTTGGCATATTAGTTGAAACATACCGTCATGATAATTTAATTGCACGCGTCAGCAATATTTGGCGGTTACTCTGCATTTGCAGGCTGACAATATGACGTTTAACAGAAAGGTACCTGATGAGTTTTGATCCGTTTGATTTTAAGAATACAATGCCCGTTATAAATGAAGATTCTGAGTTTTTTCCGCTCATGTCATCTGAGGATGAAGAGGAAATGAACAATGAACAAGTGCCTGATGTATTATCTATTTTACCGCTACGCAACACGGTTTTATTCCCGGGCGTGGTAATACCCATTACCGTTGGCAGGGATAAATCTATCAAACTGATACGCGATGCCAATAAAGGCAAACGCATGATAGGCGTGGTTGCGCAGAAGGATGTTGCCTTTGAAGACCCAACCTTCGACCAGTTAAACAAGGTAGGCACGGTTGCACTTATTATAAAAATGCTGCAAATGCCGGATGGTAACACCACGGTTATTTTGCAGGGTAAAAAACGTTTCTTTTTAAAGGAAGAAGTGCAGTCTGAGCCTTACATTAAAGCTACCATTGAGCCTTTTAAGGATGCCAAGATAAAAGAGGACCGCGAATACAAAGCCATGATATCGTCTATAAAAGACATGGCGATGAACATTATTCAGATGTCCCCAAATATACCAAGCGAGGCAGGGATAGCTATCCGCAATATTGAAAGCACATCGTTCCTTATCAACTTCATATCATCAAACATGAACGCCGATATGGCGGCCAAGCAGCAATTGCTTGAAACCGCTAACCGCCGCGATCTGGCCAACCGGGTATTAGAACACCTGACAACCGAGTTGCAGATGCTGGAACTTAAAAACCAGATACAGACACGTGTAAGGGTTGACCTGGATAAGCAGCAACGCGATTACTTTTTAAATCAGCAGCTAAAAACTATACAGGAAGAGTTGGGTGGCAATACGCCTGATCTGGAGATAGAAAGCCTGCGCCAGCGTGCCGCTAAAAAGAAATGGAACGTTGAAGTTAAAGATCATTTTAATAAAGAGGTTGAGAAACTGGCGCGTACTAACCCTGCTGCTGCCGATTACTCTGTTCAGATAAATTACCTGGAACTGTTGCTTGACCTGCCATGGAACGATTTTACAAAAGACAATTTTGATCTGAAACGTGCCCAAAAGGTGTTAGATAAAGATCACTTTGGTTTAGACAAGGTAAAGCAACGCATTATAGAATATTTAGCGGTACTGAAGCTGAAACACAACATGAAAGCGCCTATACTTTGTTTGGTTGGCCCTCCCGGGGTTGGTAAAACATCGTTGGGTAAGTCAATTGCCAAGACTCTGGGCCGTAAATATGTGCGCATGGCCTTAGGTGGTATACGCGATGAAGCAGAGATCCGCGGGCACCGCAAAACTTACATAGGCGCTATGCCGGGCCGTATTATTCAGTCCATAAAAAAAGCGGGAGCGGCTAACCCGGTGTTTATTTTAGATGAGATAGATAAAGTGGGCAGCGATTTCCGCGGCGATCCGTCATCAGCTTTGCTGGAGGTACTTGATCCCGAGCAAAACAACTCTTTTTACGATCATTATGTTGAGATGGATTTTGATCTGTCGAACGTAATGTTCATCGCGACAGCCAACTCTTTAAGCAGCATACAGCCAGCCTTATTGGATAGGATGGAGGTAATTGAAGTTAACGGTTATACCATTGAGGAAAAGATAGAGATTGCCAAGCAACACCTTTTGCCTAAACAACGCGAAGCCCACGGCCTTAAAACCAAGGATGTTGTAATTAAGCCCGAAGTTATAGAAAAATTAGTGGAGGATTATACACGCGAATCGGGTGTGCGAGGATTGGAGAAAAAGATAGGATCAGTAGTGCGGGGTGTGGCCAAAAGCATTGCTATGGAGGAAGACTATAACACAACCGTAAGCAAGAAAGATGTAGAGCGCATTTTGGGCGCGCCCATTTTCGATAAGGACCTTTACGAACACAATAATAACGCCGGCGTTGTTACCGGTCTGGCCTGGACATCTGTAGGTGGTGATATTTTATTTATTGAAGCAAGTTTAAGCCCCGGTAAGGGTAAATTAACCCTTACCGGTAGTTTAGGAGATGTAATGAAGGAGTCGGCGGTTATTGCGTTGGCTTACCTTAGGGCGCATGCGGGCAAATTTAACATTGATGGTCGCTTGTTTGATCAATGGGATGTGCATGTGCACGTTCCGGCGGGAGCCACACCAAAAGATGGCCCGTCCGCAGGTGTTACTATGCTTACCGCTTTAACATCAGCATTTACGCAACGCAAAATAAAACCTCACCTGGCCATGACAGGCGAGATAACCTTACGCGGCAGAGTGTTGCCGGTAGGTGGTATTAAAGAGAAAATATTAGCTGCCAAGCGTGCTAATATCAAAGAGATCATCCTTTGTAAATCAAACCAGAAAGATATACTTGAAATTAAGGAGGGTTACATTAAGGACCTGCAGTTTCATTACGTTACAGAAATGCGCGAGGTAATAGAATTGGCCCTGTTAAGCGAAAAGGTGAATGACCCGATCGACCTGACAGTTAAGGAGCAGGTAAAGGCGGAGTTAAACTAATTCGCTGATATAAAATTGTAAAGCCGGAGCTAGTTCCGGCTTTTTTTTATTTTTGCCAACCGATGAACATAAATGTAAAACTTTCAATTGTTGCAATTTGCTTAATTGCAGTTGCTTTACAAACCAAAGCGCAAACGCACAGTAGCGAGATAGGGCTGCAGACTGATAATGATTCGTACCTGTTGCAAGGGTCAGATCGTTATTATACGGATGGTATATTTTTATTTTACAGGCATGCCTTAAAAACCGGCAATAACGCGGCACTGCAAAACAAAGTGCTGGGTTTTGAGCTGGGGCAAAAAATATATAATCCGCAAACGGGTAACATCCCTTCGGCTTCTACTGTTGACAGGCCTTTTGCCGGATATTTATACGCCGGGGCCTCGTTAAATTTGCTTTATAAGAATGAAAGTAACCTTAAACTTGGCGCGCAAATTGGAGTAATAGGCCCTGATGCAAGGGGCGAAGGAACGCAAAAGTTTATTCACGATACTTTTGGCTTTTATCCCATTAATGGTTGGAAATATCAAATCCAAAATGCGTTCCAGTTAAATCTTTCTGCC
>CAMLFI010000334.1 GCA_946479225.1 uncultured Mucilaginibacter sp.
GCGCTCAACATCATCAACCTCTAAAAACAGCATGCTGTTCTCTATCCATTCTTTAGCGTAATAGCGTTGCAAATAAAAAGCAAGCGTGCCGGTTTTAAATACCGACATGTTGTTGTCTATCACCGTTTCTTCAAAACCAAGATCGCGGTAAAAGCTGCGCGAAACATCAAAGTCTTTTGAACCGATAAAAGGGCGCAGGGATATGGCGTTGTGTTGCATGGTTATATGTTTATTATCAAACTTAATAATTCATAGGATTCATTTTCGAATAGTCAGGGGTTTATTTCGGGAACATGAGGAATGACTACAGGTAAACCCCGTTACTTAAGTAAACAAAAGCCCGGTTAAACTTAAAGTTTAACCAGGCTTTATCACAATAGCCAAAAAAAAGATAATGTAATTATCCCGTGTTTCTAATAGTTAATTGTTACCCATGAGTCTACGCCGTAAACTTCAAGATTCACAGCAACGTAGCTATATTGAGTAACTTGGCCAAGATAAATGGTTTGAGAATAAGGAGAATAAGCAGGAAAAGGATCCCAATGGCCGTTTCCACCGTAGTAGTATCCATCCTGATGCGAACCTGTGCTGTTAGTGTAGAGTATGTCTGTTAAGCTAAATGAGTCATCACCAGCTACATTTGATGAACCCTTGTTAAAACTAACAGAATTGTAGTAATCGCTAATATATACACTGTCATAAGTGCCTGTTTCATAAGGGACACTTGAGTAAAACCCGCTGGCCGACACAATAAGCTGCCCTGCAAAACTGCTTGAAATGGTAATAAAAAGTACTACGAGAATTAGTGTTTTTTTCATGGTTTTTAGATTTAGTTTAGATGTAAAAAATTTATATTAAACTGGCTATCGTTCGTGGGTAGATGGTTATTATTATTTAGAATTACCTTTTACCGTTAAGAGGTATTCCCTTAGCCCATCCTTTTCTATGGGGTATTTTTCTTTTAAGCCGTCTGCAAGCCGGGCAGTTAACTGCTTTTGCTTTTCAGAATAAATTTGCCGCTGTACCTCATCCTTAACATACATGTAAGGGATGGTTGTTAATCCTTTTTTAGCCTTTAGAACAACAACCACAAATTCTCCCTTTACTTCTACGGGAGACGAGATCTGACCAGGAGCCAATCTCACAATAGCACCCAATAGCTTAGGATCATTGTTTGGGTCAGTCATTTTCACTTCCATTTCAATAGCAGCGGGTAATGATACTGTATTGGCATTATTGCTATCCCCTACAGATGGGCCTATGCCCCGCAGTTTCTTTTCCAACAGTGTTCGTCCCCGAAACGCGTTTTGAATATTTTTGAACTTAAAGAGAGAGATGCCGGCAGATTCAAATCCTTTGAAATTGCCGCTGTTTTTACGATAATAATCTTCGGATTCTTTGGGATCAACAGAAAGTTTGGGATAAAGATAGTTTCGTTTAAAATGTTCCAGGAAGATCGTTTCCTGGTTATCCCTGCCGAACCGCAGGTACTCATCATCGGCTTTCATATTCATTTGCTGTGCTTCGGCAAATAGGTATTGCTCAATTATAATATTGCGAAGTATCTTTTTTACGCCGTCGGGCGTATTTAATGAGCCAAAAAATACAGGTTCGTTAGCTACAAATTCCCGTAAATCTGAAACCAGGTAGGCAACACGTTCCCCTCCTAAATTATAGTTCATGATCAGCAGGTTGGGCCTTACCCCGGGCCAGTCTTTTTTCCGGATATCAAATTTTAAAGCGAGTTCTTTAATTGCAGTATCATACATTTCAGGCTCAGCATCTTTGAATATCCGTTTCTGGTTTTCCCATAGGTATTTCTGTGTTAAGCCAAAAAGCAGGTCTTGCCTGATGCCCGCCTTTTCTTGTTCGTATGGCTTTTGCACTACAGGTTTGGTAGCTACCACGCGTGCTATAAGGTACCCTTGCTCGGTCTCTACCGGCCCTATAATGTCTCCAACTTTCAGGTTATTCAAGCCTTCGGTATAATAACTAAGCGGGTAAAAAGGAAATTTTAAAGCGGCATTAAAAACTTTCACATTCAAATCAGAAGATACGTTAGCTTTAATCACATTAAGATCCTGCGGCGATTTGTAGTAACGATCTAATACACTTTTATCGCGAACCAGCACCGCCTCCAATACATGCTCCTGCGACCTTTTAAGATAGGTGTTTTTTAGGTCGTTTTCTGTTAGCTGCAGTTTAGGTTTAACCCTTTTGTTCCATACAAAGCCATCTACCTGCGCAGCGTAAGAACGCGAGGCATATTCAAAAAGCTTTTTTAAGGTGGCCAAAGTATCATACCGATGATCCAAAGCGAAAGCAAGTATCCTGCCCTCCTCAATCAATTTATCTTGTAAAGCCTGCTCTGTCAGAAATTTGTACCTGTCCTTTGCCCTCTTAAATTCAAGTTGAGCTTTTGTAAGTTTATACTTGCCGATTATAAGAACAGTTTCATTATCATTATTGCAAGCAAGCGCGCAAACGGCAAATAAAAGTATTATCAGAAGTTTTATTCTCATGTGATAGGTATAGGTAGCCTGTTTTATCAGGATATTGGTTAAACGAATGTATGAAATTTATTCGTTCCAAAAACGTAACGGTATTTTTCAATTTGTGATTTAAAGCGAGCTTATGTGTTTTTGCGATTGTATGTGATCAAAATACACCCCCATCGATATGAAGAAAGCTGGTACCCGAATGTCATGCCTGTTTTTTCTTCCCGTTATTTATATCTAAATTAGTTTCGCCCAACTACCGAACATGCTAAAAAAAACTTTCTGCTTTCTGCTTTCTGCCTTTTGCCTTGCAACCACCGCCTTTGCTCAAAAGCTGCAATCTCCCGATGAGTTTTTGGGGTATAAGCTGGGCTCGCAGTTTACAAGTCATTACCGCCTGGTTGATTATTTCAGATATGTAGCAGCCACGTCCAAGCAGGCCAAACTGGTGCAGTACGGCACAACTAACGAGGGCAGGCCACTTATGACTATGTTCATAGCATCCGCAGAAAATATTGGCAAGCTGGAAAGCATACGGGCAAATAACCTGCGCCTGGCAGGTTTGGATAAGGGTACTGCCGCAAGTACCGGCGCTCCCGTAATAGTTTGGCTCAGCTATAATGTACATGGTAACGAACCGTCATCAAGCGAGGCAGCTATGCAAACTTTGTATGATATGGCTAACCCCGCCAACCAGCGCACGCAGGCCTGGCTTAAAAACGCGGTAGTGGTTATTGACCCCTGTCTTAATCCCGATGGGCGCGAACGTTACGTAAATTACTTTAACTCTGTAAAAGGTGTTACGCCAAATGTAGATCCATCATCGCGAGAGCATAATGAGGGATGGCCGGGCGGAAGGGTTAACCACTATTACTTTGACCTTAACCGCGACTGGGCCTGGCAGGTACAAAAGGAAACGCAGGAGCGCATGGCGCTTTATAACAAATGGCTGCCGCAAATACATGTCGATTTTCATGAGCAGGGTTATAACTCGCCCTATTATTTTGCGCCGGCCGCGCAGCCTTTTCATAAGGATATAACCGCCTGGCAACAAGAATTTCAAACCACTATTGGTAAAAACAACGCTAAGTATTTTGACCAAAACGGCTGGCTGTATTTTACCCGTGAGGAGTTTGACCTGCTATACCCATCATACGGCGATACCTACCCCATATATAACGGCTCCGTAGGCATGACGTATGAGCAGGGAGGCATAGGCGCGGGTCTGGCGGTTACTACCCGTACCGGCGATGTGCTTACACTGGCAGATCGGATCACCCACCATCACTCCAACAGTTTAAGTACCATTGAAACAGCTGCAGAACATTCGCAGAAAGCGGTGCAGGAGTTTAAAAAATATTTTGATATCGCCGCCGCTACCCCGGTGGGCGATTATAAAACGTACGTTATAAAAAATGATAACGAGGATAATTTAACGGCTTTAAGTAAACTGCTTGATCATAATGGCATTCAGTATCGCCTTGGCGCAAAAGGCAG
>CAMLFI010000335.1 GCA_946479225.1 uncultured Mucilaginibacter sp.
CTAAGATATTGACCTTCTTTGCCTCAAAAACATAACAAATGAAAAAGCTTTTTACATCATTCCTCCTCAGCGCATTTATATGCACCGCAACATTTTCCGCGCGTTCTGTCAAAGGTAGTCCTGCCTCCATTCAGCAATCAGCATTAGCTATCTACGAAGGCAAATATCAAATGGCGGTTAAAGGCCAGCCGGCTTATATAGAGATCAAGCTGACAGGCGATCAACTAACGCTTACCTCGCTATGGGACAAACAAGAAAACAAGATCAAACGATTGTCCGGCGATAATTTCATTATGGAGGGGCACGATTGGTCCGTCAAATTTATCCGTGACTCAAAAGGTAAGGTGAGTGAGGTTGTAGTGATGGGTACCGATCATTGGAAAAAAATAAACGGATAGGGAAATGAAAGATACGTCCCTGTTAAAAAAGGCTATTACCAGCGTAATGGCCGGATTGATAATTGCCGCGGTATTATTGGTGCTTGGCCATAGCGGTGCAATCTCATGGTTCCCTCCACTGGTGGTTTTCTCGCTTGTCGGCTTGGGCTTGTTTTTTTCGATAGTTTTCCCCTTTATATGGCAGTACAGGGAGAATAAGGGAGCCTGGAATTCTCCGAAAATCTATACCTGGTTATATAACT
The DNA here is from genome assembly GCA_946479225.1 of uncultured Mucilaginibacter sp. The sequence continues at coordinate 641 of CAMLFI010000335.1, forward strand.
TTATTCGTTATGCTATAGCGTTTAACATGATGACTTTTGGGTGGAAAAAGTTTCTTGGTTTGCAGTTCGCTACACCAGCTTATACTTCAGAACTGCCATTGAACCAGCAAAGCGGCGAAATGCTTACGTGGTACTATTTTGGCTATTCGCATACGTTCTCACTTATTTTGGCTTGCCTTCAATTAGGAGGCGCTATTATGTTGCTGTTTAGAAGAACGCTTTTATTGGGGTCTGTTGTGCTTTTTTCGCTGATGTTAAATATCATGCTGATAAATATCTTTTATCACCTAAACCTGGGCGCTTTGCTACAATCTATCCTGGTTACAATGGGGATCTCGTTTATCATTTTGCTGCATTACGAAAGGCTAATGGTATTTTTTATTAAGCCGCCGCAATCTGATGCGTTTTTGGCATCGGCATATAGTTTTAAAACCAAAAATTTAATGAGATTCCTGGTAATTGCGTTGGCATTGTTGTTTACTTATTGTTTGACGCTTTAATAAGTTAGGTATCTATACGCTGATCCAAGGGTGATCCAAAGTGTTGCAAAAGTGATCCAAAATGATCCAAAAAAAGGCCAATTTTGGCCTTTTTCAATATCTTTATAATCAATTACTTATGCCCATTTCACAGCTAATTTTCCTGACGAATAAGTAGTTTCATGTAAAATTGTTAAATGATTAATATTCAATTAGTTGCCTTTTTGATTTTTCGGTAACGTATTTATTTTGGATCACCTGCATTTTGCCTCAATTATCGCTGATGAACGCTGATACGGCTGTTTAGAAATTACTTGCTAAACACCTCTATCATCACTTCCTTGCCGCTCTTAATATCCACGATATAATCCCGCTTATCAGCCGGGCGTTTATGAGAAAATACGCGTTGCTTATAAATACTCGGCGACAGGTCGCGTTTGCGCAGGTACTCTGCCCACGCCTTTTTATCAGCATCGGTTAAGGTGTTACGGCCTTGTTTATCCATCATCGTTATCATAAAAGGCTCGCGCGAGTTGCTGGTCCAACGGGTAGCATCCTGCCTAACCTCAACTTTATAGCGGCCCTCCACAGGCCCCTGGTTTTTAGGCACCAAAAATCTGCCCAGTTCACCCGTGCCCGTATTCCTGATAAAGACGATAGCTGGTGGGGCTTCTTTATCATCTAACGGGGTTAGTATCACCATGCCATCCAACAGGGGTGTACCATCTAATTTTACCACACCCGCCAAACTAACCTGCGGCTTAGCGGTAAGGTAGCCCCCCACTGCCATCCAGTTATGCAGCAGGTTGGTCCACTCGCCCAATATCGGGTCGCCTATGGCAAAGCCGGTACCATGTATACCATTCCTAAAAAAATGCGCCTCTATAGGCACATTGGCACGATACAGACGAGTATACATATCCAGCATACCGCCCTGGCTGCCCCTGTCTTCCACAGTGCCGTACATAAATGTTGGCGGCATAGCTGCTAATGCAGCAGCATCTGTATTATCCGCAATGCGGGTAGAGCCATAAGCCAGGATCAAGAAGTTGGGTTTTGAGGGTAAAGCGCTCAATGCGTCTGTCGCATCCATCTTTAAAGGGTTCAGCGACATATCCGCTATCATAGTTGCCCCGGCAGAAAAGCCAACCGCACCAACACGGTCTGCAGATATTTTATAATCTGTAGCATGCGCCCGTATGTATTGCATAGCGCGCTGCCCGTCTGCCACCCAATCATTACGCGCATACAGCGGCCTTAACCTGTAGCGCAGCAAAAAAGCGGTAATGCCATGCTCCTTTAACCATTGGGCAACCAGCGTACCTTCATGGTCAATGGCGCGGATGGTGAACCCGCCGCCCGGCACCACTAACACGGCAGCGCCATTACGCTTTGCCGCGTCGGGTATAAAAGGAATAATTGCGGGTTTATCTTCGTCGCTTGTGCCGGTAGCGCCCGGCGCGCCGGCCGGCCATAAAAGTATAGGGTCTGCCAGTTTTTGGGCAGTCGCGTTAAAAGCCAGTGTTGTAAAAACAACAGCGAGCAATAGTCTATGAAATTTCATTTAAATCAGGTTTATAAATAAAGTTAGCTAAATCTGCCGGATTTAAGCAAATACTAGTGCCAACAGGCTTATTACAAATTAATTAGTGGCTAACAGGAGATATTTCTAATAAGGTGTATTGTTTTATAATTAACACCAGGAGCCCTGCGCCGGGCCAAACCAGCCACCGGATATAAATTATACAAACTTTCAATTAATTGTCAGTTCTTTTCAGTTAATTTATTAACTTGCGATACCCTTCGGCTGTGTGTAACTAAAGCAGGGCCAAAATCGTAATAAGCTTATAAACAGTTTTTTAAATCCGTTATGAACGAAGTGAATACTTCCATACTCATCATAGATGATGAGGAAATGGTTCGGGACAATATTGCCGATATATTAATGCCGCAATCCTCATTTGAGGACTACGACAATATGAATGATGCAATGGACGTGTTGTTTGATGCGCCGAAGCCGTTATTGTCTACCCGGGCATCAAACAGGCCTATTTTTACCGTTGAAAAGGCAGCCAACGGCATGGAAGGTATTAAATGTGTTAAGCAGGCAGTTGCAGAGCAGCGGCCTTTTGCCGTGATATTTCTGGACATGCGTATGCCGGGCATAAGCGGACTTGAAACCGCGATAGAGATAAGGAAGCATGATATGAAGGTGGAGATCATCTTTATTACAGCTTATAGCGACCGCTCTATTGATGAGATAGTTGAGCAGGCCGGACAAAACGTAGGCTACCATTGCAAACCCTATGCCCCCGAGGAGATCATCCAAATTGCAACCAAAGCGGTAACGGATTATAACAAGCTCCGCAACCTGGAAAAATTGATAGAATCTATTTCTACTATCGGCCTTAATAAGAATCAACTTAACTCGCTGTTAAAAAATATTCTTGACCAGCTTGCCGGTTTTGTTGATACCGACCTGGCATTGATTGGCAAACTGCATAACGATTTCAGTTATGAAAAGATTCTTTCAATAGGAGCACTCGACAATGAAATTAATACCGATGAATTGGTATCAAGAGTAAAGAACTTAAACATAAAGGAAGATGAGGTTGTACAAATAGACGAGTTGTTTTTAGCAAGGATGGACAACTATACTGTGTTTGCCATTCTGAAGAAACAGGAAAAGCTTAAGATCGAAAAAATGTATCTGCTGAAGCTTTTTATTCAAAACGCCGCGCAAGCCATACGCAACGCCGAATTAAATGAAAAGCTCCTACAAAATGAAAAGCTTTCTGCTGTAGGGCAGGTGATAGGCATGGTAATGCACGATCTGCGGTCGCCTATAAAAAGCATTAAACTGCTTA
>CAMLFI010000336.1 GCA_946479225.1 uncultured Mucilaginibacter sp.
TGGACATGGCATGTACTGTAACAAAGTGCCGGATTGGATCCCGTCTTTTGACGGAACCTCCGGACCCGTAGACATACAATTCTAAACCTGTTATAAACCAACCAAAGAGGCCCCCCGATAAAATTGGGGGGCTTTGTTTTTTATAACTTTCAGTTATTGTTATTGCGAGCGATAGCGTGGCTCCCGATAATTATCGGGACGCCAATTGTGTATAGTCCGTTTGTCTCCTTGCGATTGCTTCGTACCTCGTGCCGGAAATTTTCCGACACTGGTCGAAGTTTTTAAACTTCGTCTTAAAATTGGTTAAGCTTTCAGCTTAACAATATAACAGGCAACAAGCCTTTTTCTTCGGTGTAATAATCAATAGCGCTGCTGTATAAATAATTTGGAGGATGATCAACCGCGCCCGACTCAACCGGGTTATTATGCAAATAGTCCAAACGTTGTATCATCATTTTATGGGTAGATAATTCGATAGGGTGATTGTTTTGCTGCCAAAATTGATAATGCTCATTATTAGGATTGTGCTCTCCGGCTCTTCTGAACATCCAAAGCATCCATTCTCTTCTGCTTTCCTGCACATTTTCCTCAATCGCCTTTAAAACCTGTTTTGAAGTGTGCCTTTTCAAGTCGCGCATTATGTTCGACAGATTGCCGTCTTCTGTACTTATGATCAAGTGAACATGGTTTGACATTATGCACCAGGCATACAGTTCAAGCCCTTTGTTTTCGATGCAAAACTTAAGACTTTCAACTATTATATTGCAATAGATACGCCTAACAAAAACATCCACCCAGCTCACGGTAGCAAAACTCACAAAGTAAAGTTGATTGTGTTCATGAAAAATGTATTTTCTGCCCATTTAGCTAAAATACAAATTATGCTACGCAAGCAGAATGCTTGCGACATTTTAGGTCGAAGTTGTAAACTTCGACCAGTGGGGGAGAAAGGTTTGCTTGAGATGGATTTAGTGTGGGCGAGTCGGAGACTCTTTTTTATCTGGGAATCCGTAGAGCCCTGCGGAACTCTACGGATAGTAAGGTCTTTACTTCAACTCGAAAGTATACGTCCGGTCCGCGCCGGCGGTTTCCTTCCCTTGGTCCGCGGTGCCACGCTTAACGAACGTGATCTTTGGTTTCTGGCCTGTGAAAGACACGACCACAGCATCCTTTTCATGCTGGTGCGCCGATGGTGGAGTACCCGGTGCGACAATGTCCTCCCAAATGATCAGGCGGTTGCTTTCGCGCACCTGCTTGCCCAGCCCTGTGGAAGCGGTGGTTGAGCCGCCCACCGCCGCTGGTTCCTTAAGCTCAAGGAACACTGCCCGCAGCACATCCGTGCCTACACCTTCTTCACTGTGCGTTACGCCACTGCGGTAGAAGAAATGATCCCAGGCGGTGCTGTGGGTTGGCGAACGCTGCCCTTGCTGAGACACAACGACGCGGTCGCCGTTGGTGTAGTAAACGCCGGCATAGTCGTATAGATGTTTGTGTGTGGGATAGGCGCGTTGCAGCCAAGAAACGTCCCAAACTTTAACACGATCGTTCTCAAACAGTTTGGTTGCGCCTTCACGGTCAAACGGCTCGGGATAAGTTTGGGCCGGCTGGGGCGAAGACTGGGCGGGGGCCGAAGTCTGGGCCGGCTGGGGCGCCTGGGCCATGAGAACTGCACTGTTGAAAAAGAGTCCTATCGCTAAGGCGATGGATTGAAAGTTTTTTTTCTTGTTCATGAATTAAATTTTAAAGTAGAATTATAATCAGCTTATCGAAGATATAAAATCTTAGTTGAAACTAAGCCTATCTCCTTGGTCCTAAAATGTAATATAGTTGATAGATTGTAAAGTGAAGCTAATGAAAGCACATCACTTGGGTTCGTTTACATCGATTGATAACGCCAAACGCTGACAGTTATATCTAAACTTTTCGTCCCCGCAGGGTCTCCTGAAAGGGACCCTGCGGGGACAAGAAAACGGTTGTGGATGAAAACGACCCGTATGACGATTCCTCAGACAACTATCAATAAGGATAACAAGCGCTCAGCCTCTACAGATTACTATTTATAATCTGTACTAAATAGCTTTTAATATCTTCACGTGCACCTATCGACCTGTTTAATATCTCGCCTTGCTTACCAATTACCATGTGTACCGGTAAGCTATTAGTATTTAACTTTTCCGTAAGATTGCCGGCATTGTTTAAAACTGTGTAATTAAAAAAATGGGTTTTTAAAAACTTAGCCAGATTTGCTGTTTTATCTCCTGTAATAGCTAAAAACACAACATTCGGATTATTTTCATATTGTTTAACAATCTGGTTTAGTTGAGGCATTTCAGCAATACACGGGCCGCAACCTATTCCCCATATATTTAAAACGACGATCTTATTCTTAAAATCTGAAAGACGTACCGAATTCCCTTTCATATCTGTAGCTGTAATATCCGGTGCCATACTTAAACCGGCAGTGGTTTTATCGGTCCCCGCCTTTTTTAATGATGAAATAAATTCGGCAAAAGTTTTCTGTTTTACAGCGCAAAGCGGAAAGAGAGTGCGCATCGAATCAATGGCACCACTGTGCCCCATTTTATATAAGCGCTTATAATCTTCCATCGCCATATTCAGGTTACCGCTCATGGTATATGCACTTGCGCGAATATCTAACAATAACGGTAAAAAATTTCCCTCGCTATTGCTGCCTGCTATAATATTATTTGCAGCAGATGCATTTGTTATGGCACCCAAATAGTCTTTTTTTAATAGACAGATCTTTGCCAGATCCATATACATAAGCGGGGCATATAACTGGTAGTGGCTATAATTTAATCGATATTGATGATTAATAGTGCCATTTTGAAAACGTTGAATAGCGACAGTTAACAGTTGCGTGGCCGAGTCCAGCTTTGTGTGCCGTTCTAAATATATTTCGGGCAGATTGGTCAATTCGTAGTATTGAATTTTATCGGCATCGGCCAAGGGTTTCAAAACTTTTTCAAAGGCTGTTAATGGTATGGTTTCGTCGCTTTTTAAAAATTGGATCACATTTCCATCTGCTGATATAGGTGCATTTGGATAATTTATAAAAACCGATCTGATTTTTGCACGCACATCGCCTTCAACTGCTTTTTGGCTTAACTTGTAGTATTCATAGTTATAGATGCTGAATGCAAATGAGGTTTGCTGTGTTTGTGGAAATTGATCTAATAACTGATAAAGGTATTTTTTTGCAATACTTAAATTCGCGGTTTTAGCATTCCCTATGCAAAGTGCAGCTAGTAAACCTGCATCCTCATTGTCCGGATGCACATTATTCAGTCTTTGCATCAACTGTACAATTTGTGCGGTGGCGGTTTGTTGATCTTTAACCATAGCAACAATATTCATAAACTTTGCATAAGCAAGGTAATTGTTGGGATAATTGGCTATCTCCTTATTAAATAAGGAATCGGGTTTTTCATTAAACATCGCGTCTATATAAGCGCTTTTAACGGTTTTGGTATGCCGTTCGTCGTAAACCAATAAATGATGAATTGCATTTGGATCTTCTTTGTTCAAAGTATAAAATTCGACTTTAAATGATGCCACGTTTGCCGGTAAAGGAAACTGATTGAACATTTTGTTACCCGCTTTAACCATAGTAATATTGAATTTGTTAATAGAGCCGTCTTCCAAGCTGGTCGTTACACGGGCATAAATAGCAGCGCTATTGTTTAATGCTGCTGCACTATCCGTATAATTATAACTCAGTTTAATAGTATCAGTTGCAGTAGGTTTTTGTGGATTAACTGTACTGATCTGCGCTGATGCAGATACGATATAAAAACATATCGCTAACGAGGTAAGAATATTTTTCATTATTTTAATTTTTTGTAAATAAAATGATGAGAGGTTTGATGTTGAAATATATTTGACATATCAACTCACAAGTGGTATAAAAGACTAATACTGTACAAGTAAACCCATTTTTATTTATGTAATTTGTTTCGTCACCC